>CAIXSE010000856.1 GCA_903921965.1 uncultured Thermoleophilia bacterium
AGCAGGAAGGCGCGCCGCGGCGCGCCGAGCTTGAGGAACGCCGAGACGGGGGTCTCGAGGTCGGAGACGAACGAGTGGGTGATGGGCAGGACGTTGTGCGCCAGTGCGAGGCGGCGAGCCTCGACTAGCTCAGGAAGTACCCGTATGTCCTTCGCCACGGGCCAATCATGTGACACCTCCGCGCGAGCGGCCCTTCATCACGCCCTGCCGTTTCGGCAACCGGCTCCGGGACCATAGGACAGCGCCGCCGGGCGTGTCAACCGTCGGCGGGCCGCCGGACGGGCCGGTGGAGCACCGCGGCGGGGTCGCTTCGGCGCAGCGGCTCAGGCGTCGCGTCGCGCCGCGACCGCCGCGCGGATCAGCCTGACGCCGTCGGTGGCGTCGTCCGCCCACAGGTCGGCGCCGGTGTGGCGGCACAGCTGCTCGTCGACGATGCCGCCGCCGATGATGACCGGCACGTCGCGGCCGAGCTCGGTCGACACGGCGCGGACGACCTCGACGGTGTCTTTCATGCCCGTCGTGGCGACGCTGAGCAGGCCGGAGAGCCCGACGATGTCCGGCCGCAGCTGTCTGACCTGCCGCGCCACCTCGGCCGGCGGCACATCCACGCCCAGGTCGTGCACGTCGAAGCCGTACGAGCGCAGGATCATCGCCACGATGCTCTTGCCGAGGTCGTGGATGTCGCCGCGCACGGTGCAGAGCACGATGCTGCCGACGTCGCTCACCGCCGGGGCCTCCTGGACCAGCGGGCTGAGGATGAGCATGGCCTCGCGGAAGATCTCGCCGGCCATGATGAGGCCGGAGATGAAGTACTTGCCGGACTCGTAGTGCTCGCCCACGTAGCGCATGCCGAGCTGGCACTCCTCGATGATCCCCAGAGGGTCGTCGCCGCGGGTGACGCGCACCGTGACGGCGTCGAGCGCCCCCTGCTCGTCGAGGGCGGCGATGCGGCCGGCGAGCGAGGCCGGGTCGATGGCGGACGCCCCGGTCATCGCCGCCTCCCGTTGCGGGCCGTCTTCTCCTCCGGCGCCGGAGCGCCCACGCCGGCGCGGAACTGCAGCAGGTCGCCGCGGCAGATGAAGGCGCCCCAGCTCAGCGGCTTCTCGTCGTAGCCGAAGAAGATGTGCTCGAGCACCCAGGCGGGGGTGCCTGTCGGCTGTCGCAGGTGCGGTGCCTCTTCTTCGCTGAGGGACGAGGCGTGCAGGATGAGCTCGCCGCGCTTGGGGCCGCTGCCGGCGCCGCCCTCGAACATGTCGCGCAGGGCGGTGACGTCGAGCTCGGCCTCGACGATCGGCCGTGTGGGGTCGTAGACGAGCGACTCGCGGTGGTAGATCAGAGGCTCGTCGGAGCGCTGCAGGATGCGGCGGATGGAGACCACCCGGGTGCCGTCGGGGATGCCCAGATTGGCCGCGGCGCGGGGGCCGGCGGGCAGGACCCGTACCTCGACCATGCGCGCCGTGACGGCCTCGTCGGCCAGCAGGTCGTGGAACTCGCTGAGGTCGAAGGTGGCCTTGGCCAGCCGCAGGGGCTGCACGAAGGTGCCGCGGCCCCGCGTGGTGCTCACCGCACCCTGGTCGAGCAGCATGCCGATGGCGCGCCGCACGGTCATGGGGCTCACGTCGTACGCGGCGCACAGCTCGGCCTCGGTCGGCAGCTGGTCGCCGGCCTGGTACTGCCCGCTGGCGATCGCCTGCCTGAGGATGTCTACGAGCTGGACGTACGCCGGCTCGTACGACGAGCGGTCGATGCCGCGACCCGGTGGTATCCCCGGGCTGCCCTTCGCGGTCTCTGCTTGCCTGACCATGTTCCGCATCATAGCAAGTCACCCCGGTCAGCTTGTCATCGGAGAAAATATCTATACATTATGTGCTTATGTCTGACAACGGCGTCTTCCCACCGCCGGCGGACGGTGGCGGGTGGCCCCAGGGAGGTGCGCATGTCGAAGGAGTTGACCGAGGCCATCGTCGGGATGGACGAGGCCGAGGCCCTTCGCCTCGTCAAGGAGATGCTCGACGACGGCGCCGACCCCGGCGCCGTGCTCGAGGAGGCCAAGGCGGCCATGACCGAGCTCGGCGACCGGTTCGCCCGCGAAGAGGCCTTCATCCCCGAGCTCATCATGGGCGGCGAGATCATGAAGGGCATCGCCGCCGAGCTCAAGCCGCTCGTGAAGGCCGAGACCACCGCCGCGAGCCGCGGTACCGTGGTCATCGGCACGGTGCACGGCGACATCCACGACATCGGCAAGGACGTGGTCGTGATGATGCTCGAGGTCAACGGCTACGACGTGCACGACCTCGGCATCGATGTCCCGGTGGCCCGGTTCGTCGAGGCCATCGGCGAGCTCGAGCCCAGGGTCGTCGGCCTCTCGGGCCTGCTCACCCTCGCCTTCGATTCCATGAAGGACACCATCGAGGGCATCGCCGCCGCCGGCCACCGCGACAGCGTGAAGATCATGATCGGCGGCTCCCCGGTCGACGAGCAGGTCTGTTCGTACACCGGCGCCGACGGCTGGGGCCGCGACGCGGCCGCCGCCCTTCGCCTGGCCGCCGAGTGGACCGGGGGTGCGGCATGACGCTCGCCCCGGAGGAACTGTACGCGCAGCGCGAGCAGCGCTTCAACGACGTCGTCGCGCTCAGGAAGCCGGACAGGATACCGGTGATGCCGCTGACCATCCACAACTTCGCGACCGTCATCAAGGGCATCTCCGACAGGGACGCCGGCTACGACGACGCGTGCCGCTGGGACGCCACGAGGGAGGCGACGATCCGCTTCGGCTGGGACTTCGCCCCCACCAACGACGTGCTCTCGTCGCTCACCTTCGAGGCGTACGGCTGCCGGCAGATGGAGTGGGCGGGAGGCACGCTGGGCGACGACGCACCACACCAGTGGGTCGAGGACGAGTACCTGAAGGCCGACGAGCTGGCCGCTTTCGCCGACGACCCGAACGGCGTCACCTGCCGGACGATCTTCCCGCGCATGGGCAGCAAGCTCGAAGGACTCGGGCAGATCCCCCTGCCGCCGCTCTACTGGTTCTCGAACGCCTACTACATCCAGGTGCTCGGCAACATCCTCTCGATCCCGCCGATGAGGGAGGCGCTGAAGGCGCTCCTGGACCTCGCCGACGCGCAGGAGAAGGCCAACCTCGCGACGATCGCCTACCGCGAGGAGATGAAGGCCCTCGGCTACCCGGCCACCTGGGCGGCGGCCGTCATGCCGGCGTTCGACGTGGTCTCCGACACCTTCCGCAGCCTGCGCGGCAGCACACTCGACATGTTCCGCCAGCCCGACACCCTGCTGCGCGCCATCGACGTGATGCAGGAGGCGACCATCGGGCACGCCCTCGCCGCCTACGCGGTGACCGGCGTCCCGCGCCAGTTCATCCCCATGCACAAGGGCGCGGGTGGCTTCATGAGCGACGAGCAGTTCGCGAGGTTCTACTGGCCCACCTTCAAGGCGCTCATCGAGGCGTGCATCGACGCCGGCATCACGCCGATCCCGCTCTTCGAGGGCGACTACACGCCGCGCCTCAAGTTCCTCGCCGAGCTGCCGCCGGGCAAGGTTGCGGCGCACTTCGACCGCATCGACCGCAGGAAGTTCAAGGAGGTCTGCGGCGACGTGCTGTGCTTCTGGGGCAACGTGCCCACGTCGCTGCTCGTCACCGGCACGCCGCAGCAGGTCAAGGACGACGTCAAGGAGCTCGTCGACCTGTTCGGCGAGACCGGCCTCATCATCGACGGCCCCGGCGGCATCCCCGACCAG
>CAIXSE010000857.1 GCA_903921965.1 uncultured Thermoleophilia bacterium
AAGACCGCGGAGGCGAAGGGCCGTCAGTCCTGCGCCCAGTGCCACGACGTCAAGCAGTACTGCAAGACGTGCCACCAGGTGCAGATGCCGCACCCCGACAACTTCGTCTCGAAGCATCCCAAGAGCGTGGCCCGCGCCGGCGCGCCGACGTGCTTCAACTGTCACGTGCTCGAGAACTGCCAGGCGTGCCACGAGCAGCACGCCTCGGGTGACCCGCGCGCCCACAGCCTCTTCAAGGGCATCGACTACACGCCGCACCCGCGCGTGAAGCCGACCGCCTCCGCCACGCCCACAGTCGAGCCGGTGTCGGAGTAACAGGTGTTCGAACGGTTCAGGAACAGACGCCCCAAGAGCCGCGTCCTCCTCGAGGGCAAGGTCCCGTGGCCGTGGCTGCTCGGCGTGCTCGCCGCGCTCGCCGTCATCTTCGTCGTTGCCGTGGTGGGGTTCTCGGCCGTGAACAGCATCAACACCTGCACCCTGTGCCACGTCATCGACCCCGAGGTCAAGACGTACAAGCAGTCCGCCCACTACAGGGCCGGCGTCGGCTGCCAGAAGTGCCACACCAAGCCCGGCGTGTTCAACTACCTCATCCGCAATCTCCAGGGCGTCACCAACGCGATCCTGTACGTGTCGAACACGTACGAGCGCCCCATCACCACCATGGTCGGCACCAACAACTGCGTCCAGTGCCACCCCAAGTCGGAACTCGAGCGCGACCAGGTATTCAACAACATCCGCATCAACCACACCGGCCTGCGTGAGGCCGGCTACCAGTGCGTCACCTGTCACGCCAATATCAGCCACCCCGGCACGCAGCTCGCTGTCGCGCGCGTCTCGCAGAACAAGATGCCCATCTGCGCGCGCTGCCACGACGGCAAGCAGCTCCCCGACACGTGCAGCACCTGCCACGTGGGCGGCGCGCCGCCGGAGGAGATCAACGTGCCCATCACCGGGCGCGTCACGGTCGAGGAGTGCGCGGGTTGCCACAAGGGCCAGGTCGTGTGCGAGAAGTGCCACAACGGCCTCGCCATGCCGCACCCGCCGGGCTGGCTCAAGCAGCACGGGCCGATCGTCGACGAACGCGGCAAGACCATCTGCGTGGAGTGCCACCTCAAGAAGGACCCGAAGTTCTGCGTCGACTGCCACGGCGTGGAGGTCCCGCACCCGGCCGGCTGGAACAAGCAGCACGCCGTCGTGGGGCAGAAGGACCCGAAGGTCTGCGTCAAGTGCCACGGCAAGGACCCGTGCAGCTCGTGCCACGGCGGCCTGCAGATGCCGCACCCCGCGGGGTGGCTCAGCCAGCACAGCGGTGCCTACTTCAACGACCCGTCGGTGTGCGGCAAGTGCCACAGCAGCCAGTTCTGCGTCAGTTGCCACGGTGTCGAGCTGCCGCACTCGTCAGGCTTCATCGCCGACCACCCGAACCACGTGTACAACTCGGGCAGCGTGTGCATGAAGTGCCACGGCAACGGCGGCACCGGTCCGCAGGGTTGCTGGGGCGGCCAGTGCCACTCGCAAGGCAGCAGCGTCCAGTAGCTCCCAAGGCTGGCCGCGTGGCGGCGCGATGACAGGGACTCCTCCTCAGACGGTGTTCGTGGGCGTGAGCGGCGCGAGCGGAGCGGCCTACGCCGTGCGGCTCCTGCAGGCGCTCTCCGCCATGGGCTGCCGCCTCCAGGTGTGCATCTCCGACACCGGCGTGCTGGTCCTGGACCACGAACTCGAGCTGGGCGCCGGTGACCGTGCCGCGGTCACCGGCGCTTTCCTCGAGCGGGCCGGGGTGGACGCGGCCGTGTACCAGCCCGACGACCTCGCTGCGCCCCCTTCGAGCGGCAGCAGCGCCCCCGATGCGGTGGTCGTGTGCCCGTGCTCGGTGGCCACGGCTGCGCACATCGCGCTGGGCACGACCCGCACGCTGATCCACCGGGCCGCCGACGTGGCGCTCAAGGAGCGGCGGCCGCTCGTCGTCGTACCCCGCGAGACGCCGCTCACCCAGATCCACCTGCGGCGCCTCCTGGAGCTTGCGGAGGCCGGCGCCGTCGTCCTCCCGGCCGCCCCGGCGTTCTACTCGCGTCCGCGGACCCTGCAGGACGCCGTCGACCACGTCGTCGGCAAGATCGTCGCGGCGCTGGGGTTCGAGCAGACGCTGTTCCCCCCGTGGGACGGGGGCGGGGTCTGATGCGACCAGCCCGGGGTGGAGCGGGCGGGGGTGCGCAGAGCCTGCCCATGGACCGCGATCCCGCACGCATCGAATCCATGTTCGCCGGCATCGCCGGGCGGTACGACCTGATGAACCGGCTCATGACCGTGGGTCTCGACGCGCGGTGGAGGCGGCTCGCCGCGGTGCAGGCGCTCGTCGGCGAAGGGGGACGCGCGCTCGACGCCTGCTGCGGCACGGGCGACCTCACGCTCGCGCTCGCGCGCGCGTGGCCGGGCGCCGCGGTCGTGGGGCTCGACCTCACCGGCGGGATGCTGGAGGTCGCCCGTCGCAAGGCAGAGCGTGACCCCTCGGTGGCGGCGCGGGTGTCGTTCCTCCGCGGCGACCTGCTCGACCTGCCGTTCGCCGACGGCGAGTTCGCGGCTGTGACCGTCGGGTGGGGCGTCCGCAACGTGCCCGACGTGCCGTGCGCCTTCGCGGAGATGCGCCGCGTCACGAGATCCGGCGGGCGGGTGGTGTGTCTGGAGTCCACGACGGCGCCGCCCGGGGTGGAGCGTGCCTTCCAGGACCTCTGGATGGGACACGTCGTGCCCCGGCTCGGAGGCGTGGTCGCGGGAGACGCTCGTGCCTACTCGTACCTGCCGGCGTCGGTGGCCGCGTTCCCGCCGGCCGCGGAGCTCGCCGCCCTGATGAGCCGCGCCGGTCTCATCCGCATCCGGTATCGGCGGCTGGGGTTCGGCGCGGTCGCGCTGCACGTCGGTGAGGTGCCCGAGCAGGGTCCGGTCGCCCTGTGAGCGCCCGGCCGGTCCTCGTCTGGGCCTCGGCCCGGCAGAAGGCCCGCTACGGACGTGCCCTCGAGCGTGTGGAGCGCCGCCTCGGCGCCATCGCCGCCGTCCCGTCGGGCGCCCTCGGTGAGGCCTGCCGCGTGACGCTCGCCGCGGGCGGCAAGCGCGTGCGTCCGCTCCTCACCCTGCTGTGCGCGCGGACCGGTGTGGCGCTCGGCGACCCCGTCTTCCGCGGGGCCACGGCCGTCGAGCTCGTGCACATGGCCACGCTCGTCCACGACGACGTCCTCGACCGCGCCGAGCTCCGGCGAGGGCACCCGACGGTCGCGTACGCGTTCGGCGTCGAGATCGCCGTCTCCGCCGGCAACTACCTGCTGGCCCGCGCGTTCCAGGAGCTCGCCGAGAGCGGCGATGCGGCCGCCGTCGACGCGCTCAGTGCGGCGGCCGTCGGGCTCTCCGAAGGTGAGGTGCTGCAGCGCGACGACTCCCGCCGCCTCACGGTCTCGGTGCCGGAGTACGAGCGGCGCTGCGAGCGCAAGACGGCGGATCTCTTCGCCGGGGCGTGCCGCCTCGGCGCGCTCCTCGGCGGCGCCCCCGAGACGGCGCCCGGCCTGGCCGAGTACGGGCGCCTCATAGGTCTCGCCTTCCAGGTCTTCGACGACATCCTCGACTGCAGCGGCGACGAACGGGCGACCGGGAAGCGCCCGGGCACCGACGTGCGCGACGGCACGGTCACGCTGCCGATGATCTACGCGCTCGAGGAGCAGCCGGCCCTCGCGACACTGCTCGCGCGCTCCGACCTCACGGCCGGGGAAGTGGACGAGGCGCTGCGCCTCATCGCCGTGAGCGGCGCCCTCGGACGTGCCCGCGGCGTCGCTTTGGGGTACATTGAGCAGGCTCGTACCGTCCTCGCCGCCTGCCCGGGCCCTGTCGAACGCGGCCTGCTCGAACAGGTGGCGGCACAGGTCGTCGACCGCTACAGCTGACACGTCTGGAGTCCGTTCCGTGCATCCCAACGAGATCGCTTCCCTGACCGCGCGCGCGGGCCTCGAGGGCGTCTGGCGCTCCGTCGAGGCCGGAGACCGCCTCGACGCCTCGCAGGCGCGGGCCCTCCTCGAGACCGGCGACTTGCTGGCCCTCGGTGCGCTGGCCGACTTCGCCCGCGCGCGCAGCGTGGGCGACGACGTCTTCTTCATCCGCAACCGCCACATCAACCACACGAACGTGTGCCGCAACCGCTGCCTGTTCTGTGCGTTCAGTCACGACGAAGGCGACGAGGAGGCGTTCACGCTGAGCGTCGACGAAGTGGTCGAGAAGGCCAGAGTCACCCTCGCGGAGGGCGGCGTCAGCGAGATCCACATCGTCGGCGGTGAACACCCGGACCTGCCGTTCGAGTACTACCTCGAGATGATGCGCGCGCTCCGCGAGCTCGATCCGGACGTCCACATCCAGGCCTTCACGGCCAGCGAGATCGCGCACTTCGCGCGCATCAGCGGCAAGCCGGTACCGGAGGTCCTCGCCGAGCTCAAGGAGGCGGGCCTCGGCTCGCTGCCGGGCGGGGGCGCCGAAGTGTTCAGCGGCCGCGTGCGCGACCTCATCTGCGAGCGCAAGATCTCCGGCCAGGAGTGGCTCGACGTCATGCGCGCCGCTCACGAGGCCGGCCTCAAGTCGAACGCGACGATGCTCTACGGGCACGTCGAGCAACCCGAGGAGCTGGCCGATCACATGGTGCGGCTGCGCGAGCTCCAGGACGACACCGGGGGCTTCAACGCGTTCATCCCGCTGTCGTTCCAGCCTGCCAACACCGGCCTCAGCGACCTTCCCGGGCCCACGGGGTTCGACGACCTGCGCATGCTGGCCGTCGGCCGTCTGGTGCTCGACAACTTCCGGCACATCAAGGCGTTCTGGATCAATGTCGGCCTCAAGCTCGCCCAGGTCTCCCTGGTCTTCGGCGTGAACGACCTCGACGGCACGGTCGTCGAGGAGAAGATCAGCCACGCCGCCGGTGTCGACACCGGTCAGGAGCTCAGCAAGGCGGAGCTGGTGCGCGTCATCCGCGCCGCCGGGCGCGTCCCGGTCGAGCGCGACACGCTCTACAACGTCGTGCGCCGGTACGATGACGGTCTCCTCCTCAGCTGACGGGGCGGCGCCGGCGCGCGGGGGTGCTCCGGCTCCTCCGGCGGCCGACGGACCGCCGGTACGCGTCGGCCGCATCGAGTTCGTCAACTGCTTCCCGCTGTACCACCACTTCGAGGACGAGTTGGAGCGTCGTGGCCTGGCGGCGACGATCGTCGAAGGCTATCCGTCGCAGCTCAACGAGATGCTCGTCGACGACCTCATCGACGTCGCCCTGCCCTCGTCCATCGCCTTTGCCCGGGCGGCGGCGCAGCTGGTGCTGCTTCCCGACGTCTCCATCAGCGCGTTCGGGGCCGTCGACTCCGTGCAGCTGTTCACCCGCGTGCCGCTCCGCGAAGTGCGCCGCATCGCGCTCACCGAGAAGAGCGCGACCTCGATCTGCCTGCTCAAGGTGCTCTGCAGGGAGTGGGGCATCGAGCCCGAGTTCGTGCCGCGCCGCGGGTCGCTCGCCGAGGTGCTCGCCGAGGCCGACGGCCTGCTGCTGATCGGCGACGAGGCGCTGTACGTGCTGCGCGCCGAGGTGTACCCGTTCCACCACGACCTCGGAGAAGAGTGGCGCCGGGTCACCGGGTTGCCCATGGTCTTCGCCGTGTGCGCCGTGCGCCGCGAGTTCGCCGCCGCCCACCCGGGGCCGGCGGCG
>CAIXSE010000858.1 GCA_903921965.1 uncultured Thermoleophilia bacterium
CAGATGGACATGATCGGCCTGTCGTTCGACTGGTCGCGCGAGATCACCAGCTGCTTCCCCGACTACTACCGCTGGACGCAGTGGTTCTTCCTGCTCCTGTACGAGCGCGGGCTCGCGTACCGGGCCCTCGGGCAGCAGTGGTGGTGCCCGAACGACAAGACGATCCTCGCCAACGAGCAGGTGCACGACGGCAGGTGCTGGCGCTGCGGCACCGAGGTCACCAAGGTCGACCTGGAGCAGTGGTACCTGCGCATCACCGACTACGCCCAGCGCCTGCTGGACGACCTGGGGACCATCGACTGGCCCGAGCAGATCAAGACGATGCAGACCAACTGGATCGGGCGCAGCGAGGGCGCCGAGGTGGACTTCGGCATCGAGGGCAGCGACGAGAAGCTCACGGTGTTCACGACGCGGCCGGACACGCTGTTCGGCGCCACCTACATGGTGCTGGCGCCGGAGCACCCGCTGGTCGACGTCCTGGCGGCGCCCGAGAAGCGCGCCGAGGTCAGCGCCTACCAGGACCAGGCGCGCCGTCAGAGCGAGATCGAGCGCCTGAGCACCGAGAAGGAGAAGACCGGCGTCTTCATCGGCGCCCACGCCGTGAACCCGGTCAACGACCAGCCGGTGCCCATCTGGATCAGCGACTACGTGCTCATGGGCTACGGCACCGGCGCCATCATGGCGGTGCCGGCGCACGACGAGCGCGACTTCCAGTTCGCGACGACGTTCGCGATCCCCATCGTCGAGGTGATCGCTCCGCCGAGCGGTGCCCAGGGCACGCTGGACGAGGCGTACACCGGCGACGGCGTCATGGTGAACTCCGGGCGCTTCGACGGCATGGCCGCGCCCGGGGAGGCGTTCGAGGCCATCGTCGCCTGGCTCGGCGAGCAGGGCAGGGCGCGCAAGAAGGTCAACTTCAAGCTGCGCGACTGGCTCATCAGCCGGCAGCGCTACTGGGGCGCGCCCATCCCCATCGTGCACTGCGAGAAGTGCGGCACCGTGCCCGTGCCGCTCGAGCAGCTGCCGGTGCTGCTGCCGGACCTCGAGGACTTCCACCCGACCGACGACGGGCGCTCGCCGCTTGCCAGGCACGAGGAGTTCGTGAACACCGCGTGCCCGCAGTGCGGCGGGCCGGGCCGGCGCGAGACCGACACCATGGACACGTTCGCGTGCTCCAGCTGGTACCACTTCCGGTACGCCTCCCCGCGCGACGAAGCCGCGGCGTTCGACCGCGACAAGGCCGAGTACTGGCTGCCGGTGGACCTCTACGTCGGCGGCGCCGAGCACGCGGTGATGCACCTGCTGTACGCGCGCTTCTTCTGCAAGGTCGCCCAGGACGCCGGCTACGTGAGCTTCGGCGAGCCCTACGCGCGTCTGCGCAACCAGGGCATGATCCAGGCCGAGGACGGCCGCAAGATGAGCAAGAGCCTCGGCAACGTGGTCACGCCCGACAGCGTGGTGGAGAAGTACGGCGCCGACTCGCTGCGCGTCTACGAGCTGTTCATCGCGCCCTTCGAGCAGAGCGTGGCCTGGAGCGACCGCGGCGTGCAGGGCATGTACCGCTTCCTGAGCCGCTTCTGGAACCTCGTGAACGAGGTGGCCGAGGCGCAGGGGAGCGGAGTGGCGGCCGGCGAGGCCGAGGCCGAGAGGGGCCGCCAGGTCCTGCGCACGCTGCACAAGACCATCCGCAAGGTGACGAGGGACCTCGAGACCTTCCGCTTCAACACCGCCGTCTCGGCGCTCATGGAACTGCAGAACGAGGCGCTCGACGTGTGGGGTTCCGCACGCGGCGCGCTCACACTGGCGCAGTGGCGCGAGGTCGTGACGACCATGACGCTGCTGCTGGCGCCGATGGCGCCGCACCTCGGCGAGGAGGTCTGGGAGCTGCTCGGCCAGGGCGGCACGGTGCTCGACGCGCCGTGGCCCGGCTGGGACGAGGGACTCGCCGCCGACGAGGTGGTCACCGTGGTCGTGCAGGTCAACGGCAAGCTGCGCGACCGCCTCGAGGTGCCCGTGGACGCGGAGAAGGACGACGTGCTCGGCCTGGCGCGCGCCGCGGAGAACGCCGCGCGCTTCCTCGACGGCAAGCAGGTCGTCAAGGAGGTCTACGTGCCCGGGAAGCTCGTGAACTTCGTGGTCAGGTAGGGCCGGGCGCAGGCCGTGAAGCCACGGGGGCCGGGGCGCGTCGCGCGCCCCGGCCCCCGTCTGCGTCTGAGGTGCGCCCGGCGCGGCCGGCGAGGCCGGGGAGCGGGCGTCCCGCGGTCAGCCCAGCGCGCCCTCGATCTTGCGCAGGGCTTCCTCCTCGTGCGGGCCGACGCCCTTCGACGCCGCTGCCGTCGCCTGCGCGACGCCCATGATGAACTCCTTGAAGGCGGCGAGGTCGTCCGGGCACTTCTCGGCGACGAGCTTCTTCGCCTCGTGGATGCGCTTGACCGCCTCCTCCGCGAGGTGCGCCTTGTCGTGCGTCATGCGCTTGTCGTGGCCGAGCTTCACCGAGCCGGCGAGGTCGTGCACGAGCGGGCTGGCCGTGTCGGCCTTGGCGTGCGCCATGAACTTCGCCGCGGCGGTCGCCTCCTTGAACGTCGCCCAGAAGCTGGCCTCCGCCAGGGACACGTACGTCATCGTGTCGGTCACCGCCCACTCCAGGATGCACCACTCGTCGTCGGTGAACAGGGTCTTGCTCGTCATGCCGCCTCCTTGGCGCCGCTCGCTCTCGTGGGCCGACGATACCGCAGCGCCGCGTCCCACGCACCGGGAAGGTCACCCCGTGAGACCGCCCCCATGGGGCG
>CAIXSE010000859.1 GCA_903921965.1 uncultured Thermoleophilia bacterium
CACAGCACAACGGAGCCGGAGGGGACGGTGGACGAGGATCGGCAGGCAGAGCGGACGGGTGCGGCAGGCGCCGCGGCTCCGGTGCCGGCCCGACCCGAGAAGCACGTCTCGCTGCAGACGGTCGAGCGCCTGAGCGTCTACCGCAAGGCCCTGGAGGAGCTCGACCGCGACGGCGTCGAGTTCGTCCACTCCCAGCAGCTCGCCGAGCTCGTCAGCGTGACGCCGGCCCAGCTTCGCCGCGACCTCTCCAGCTTCGGCACCTTCGGGAACATCGCCCGCGGCTACAACGTGTACGAGATGAGCCGCACGATCGGGCGCATCCTCGGCACGAACGAGACACAGGCGGTCGCGCTGGTGGGCGTCGGCGACCTCGGGCGGGCGCTGCTCTCCTACCGCGGCTTCGAGGAGCGTGGCTTCCACATCGCGGTGACGTTCGACCTCGACCCCGAGAAGGTCGGGCGCGTCTTCGCCGGCAGGCGCTGCCACCACGTGAACCAGCTCGAGCCGGTGCTGCGCGAGCACGAGGTGCGGATGGCCGTGCTGGCCACCAGGACGGAGGGCCTGCAGGCGCTCGTCGACCGCATCGCCGCGAGCGGCGTGCGCGCCGTGCTCAACTTCGTGCCCAAGTTCGTCAAGGCGCCCGAGGGCTGCTTCGTCGAGCACATGGACATCACCGCGCGGCTCGAGCTGCTGTCGTTCCTGGTGCGTTCGTCGGGGGCAGCCGTCCCGGCGGCTCAGGCCGTCGGCGGCGCGGGGGACGCGGGGGTTTCGGCAGGGTGAACGAGTTTTTTTCGAGACTACTGTGAAGAGGTTCACTGTGAACGGTGTAACTAATACGCGCGAGCCGGTGACGCCCGGTACTCCCGCGGAGAGGAGGAGCGAGATGAAGGCCAAGCGGATCCTGCTGGTGGACGACGACAAGGACCTCGTGCTGTCCGTGCAGACGTACCTGGAGGCCAGAGGCTACGAGGTGGACACGGCCCACAGCGGCGTGGAGGCCCGCGAGCGGCTCGAGAAGCGGCTCCCCGACCTCGCCGTGCTCGACATCATGATGGATTACGACACCGAGGGCTTCAATCTGGCGCACGGGCTGCGCGAGGACGAGCGCACCAGGGACATCCCGGTGATCATCATGAGCGGGTTCACGAAGGAGCTCGACACCAAGACGCACGTGTTCGAGCCCATGATGTACCGCGAGTGGCCGGCGGCGAAGTTCCTGGAGAAGCCGGTGAAGCTCGTGGTGCTCGCCGACGCGATCGCCGGGCTGCTCGGCGACGGGCCGGCGGCAGCGGAGGCGTGACGTGGCGCCGGTGGAGGCGCCGGCGCGCGGGGCGGAGGCCTCAGCGCCCGCCGCGGCCGTCATCGCCGGGTTCGGCGCCGGTCTGGACCACGACCTCCTGATCCCGCTGCTGCAGGAGGTGCAGGAGGCGGAAGGGTTCCTCTCGGCCGAGGCCATGACGCTGGTGGCCGAGGCGCTGGGCACGCCGGTCAGCCGCGTCTACGGCGTGGCGACGTTCTACAACCAGTTCCGCTTCACCCCCCTGGGCGAGCACGTGATCGAGGTCTGCCGCGGCACGGCGTGCCACGTGAAGCAGAGCCTCGAGCTCGCCCGGCACCTGAAGCGGCGGCTCAAGCTGCGGCCCGACGGCAACTCCGCCGACGGCCGGTTCACGGTGGTCAGCGTCGCCTGCCTCGGCGCCTGCTCGATCGCGCCGGTCGTCAAGCTCGACGGCGAGTTCTACGGCCACCTGACGAGGGAGAAGCTGGACGCCCTGCTGGACGGCATCGAAGACGGCGCCGAGGCGGTGGCCTGACGGCCACCCGCCGGCACCGGACCGGATCACACCACACGCGAGGGAACGAGACGGAGATGGACGAGAACCTGCTCATGAAGCCGTGTTGTCAGCGCTGCCGGCACACGCCGTCGTCGCCCTGCGTGGACGTGATCGAGTGCCTCTCACGCGGGCCGCTGTGCCACGACGACGAGGCCTGCCGGGAGGAGCGCGCCGCCCGGCTCGCGCGCGTGAAGCGCGGGGGCGGCGGGCTCGTCCTGTACGTGGGCGCCGGCACCTGTGGGCGGGCCAACGGCGCCCTCGAGGTGATGGCGCGCATCACCGAGTACGTCGAGCGCCGCCTGCTGCCGGTCCGCGTGCTGGAGACCGGCTGCGTCGGCTTCTGCCAGCGCGAGGTGTTCGTCGACCTCGTGACCGCCGAAGGTGTGCGCCTCAGCTACTGCGACCTCGGCCCGGAGACGGTCGGCGAGTTCCTCGACGCGGTGTTCGCGCGGGGCGACCTGCGCAACCGGTTCCTCCTGGGCAGGTACGACGATCCCGAGGGCTTCTATCCCGATGTCGCGCTCGTGCGCGAGGCGCCGTTCTTCGCGGCCCAGACGCGGGTGGTGCTCGAGGGCTGCGGCGTGCTGGACCCTGGCAGCCTCGACGCCGCCCTGGCCGCCGGCGCCTTCCGCGCCGCCGCCCGGGCGCTGACCACCATGACGCCCGCCGAGGTGTGCGACGAGGTCGTGGCCTCAGGCCTGCGCGGCCGTGGTGGCGCCGGCTTCCCCACGGGGCGGAAGTGGAAGGTCGCGCTGGAACAGCCGCGCGCCCAGAAGTACCTCATCTGCAACGCCGACGAGGGCGACCCGGGCGCCTTCATGGACCGCGCCGTCCTGGAGAGCGACCCGTTC
>CAIXSE010000860.1 GCA_903921965.1 uncultured Thermoleophilia bacterium
CGACTCGATCTACCTGTACGCGCAAGAAGTCATGACCGAGAACATCGCCCTCTACGAGCACCTCGGCTACGTCGAGTACGCGCGGCGGCGCGAGCACGGGCTGCCGCGCGTGTACCTGCGCAAGCAGCTGGCGCCGGCCGGCTGAAGCCCCGCGGCGCCGGCCGCCCGGCTCCAAGGGGAGCTCCCTCCGGGCACTCGCGTTTTGCAGCCTGCAGACGGCAGAACGTGAGGCACCGCACGACGACCTTGAGCCCGCGTCGCTGAGCGCGCCCGGCCACGGCGCCATCTCCGCGGCGCCTCGACCGCGGCTGTAGACTTGTCCCTCCGCAGCCGCCCGGCCAGCCCGTCACAGAGAGGAAGCCCCATGTGCGTCGACGCGCCCGCCCCGAACCCCCTCCCGCTCGACTGGGACACGGCGGCCATAGCTGAGCGCCGGCGGCGGTTCCTGGCCCCCGCTCTGGGCACCTTCATCGCCTACGACGAGCCGGTCGTGTGGCAGCGCGGCCGCGGCCCGTACGTGTGGGACAACGCCGGCAGGCGCTATCTCGACTGCATGGCGCAGAACGTGTGCATCAGCGTGGGGCACGCACATCCCGGCGTGCTCGCCGCGGTGCAGGCGCAGACGGAGGACATCCCGCACGTCACGACGGCGTACCACCACCCGCAGCCGGGGCACTTCGCGGAGGAGCTGGTGGCGAAGCTGCCGAAGGGCGAGGACTGGGTCGTGCACTTCGTCAACAGCGGCGCGGAGGCCGTGGACCTCGCCGTCCTCATGGCCCGCGCCGCCACGCGGCACTACGAGGTCCTGACGCTGCGCGACGCCTACCACGGCATGCACTACGGCGCCCAGACGGCGACGGGGATCGGGCAGGCGCGGCAGCTCGTGCCGCCCGCCCCGGGCTACGTGCAGGTCATGGCGCCGCACCCGTACCGCGGCCCGTTCGGCCCGGACGCCGCCCCCTACCTGGCCGAGCTCGACCGCGTGCTGCACACCAACACGTGCGGGGCCGTGGCCGGCCTCGTCGCGGAGCCGATCCAGGGGTACGGCGGCATCGTCGAGATGCCGGGCGGCTGGCTCAAGGGCGCGGCCGAGCAGGTGCGCGCGGCCGGCGGCCTGCTGATCGTCGACGAGGTGCAGGCCGGCTTCGCGCGCACCGGCGACCACTTCTGGGGCTTCCAGGCCCACGACGTGGTGCCCGACGTGATCGTCGTGTCCAAGGGCATCGGCAACGGCTTCCCGCTGGCCGCCGTGATGGCCCGCCGCGAGGTGGCCGAAGGCATGGCCTCGCGGATGTTCTTCAACACGTACGGCTCCAACCCGATGAGCTGCGCCGCCGGCCGCGCCGTGCTGCATGCCATCGACGAGGAGGGTCTGCAGGAGAACGCCGCCGCGGTGGGCGGCCGGCTGCTCGCCGGCCTGCGCGAGCTGCAGGCCCGCTACGAGCAGCTCGGCGACGTGCGCGGCCGCGGCCTGCTGATCGGCGCCGAGGTCGTGCGCGACGGCGAGACCCGCGCGGCCGACGCGAAGACCGCCGAAGCCGTCCAGCTCGCCCTGCTCGGGCGCGGCTTCGTCGTCGGCATGTGCGGCCGCGAGCACCACGTGCTGAAGATCAACCCGCCGCTGTGCGTGACGGCCGATGACGCCGACCAGCTCCTGCTGGCCACCGACGAGTCGCTGGCGGAGGTGCTGGCCTCGGCCTGAGCGGGTGCGCGGCGCCGGCCGGCGCAGACCCACCCGGCGCAAAACACTCGCCGCCGCAGCGCGCCTGCGGTAGCGTGACGTCGTGACGGTTCGTCCGGAGCAGCAGCAGGACGGTCCTGTTCACTCCGTCCAGCACGAAGAGGGGAGGGCCTCATGCGTGCAGCCTCGCGCTCTCGCGCGGTGCGTCTGTGGTGTCTCGTCGTCGCGTCCATCGCGTGCCTCGTCGTCCTGACCGCTCCCGCGGCGGCCGACGGCCCGGGAGCGCCGCGCACGGTCGTGGGCTACGGCGATTGGGAGCCGTTCGTCGGCACGGACCTCACCACGCCGGCGATCCCCGACTACAACGCGAACTACTTCGCCTTCGCGTTCATGCGGACGGACGAGGCGAAGTACGTGGGGCTGCGCCTCAGGGGGCAGTTCGGCTACGCCCGGTACATGAGCTTCAACATCTACCGGATCCACCAGAGTCCCTCGTACGGCGCGCTCACCGACGTCCAGCTGCTACCGGCGCCCGGCAGTGTGAACCCCTTCCTCCCAGGCGCCGACCCGGACGCCGCGAACAGGTCGTACGTCCTCGCCGTGCAGCCCGCCGGCTACGCCAGGGACCCTCAGGAGAACACGCTCGAGTTCGACCCGCTCCAGATGGCCAGCCTTGTGGTGATGGTCCGCTACTACCTGCCGCGGGGCGGCGCCACCGCCGGTGTACCTCTGCCGGCGATCCAGGCCTACGACGTGCGCACCGGAGAGAGCGTCCCGCTGCCCGAGCAGTACCTGCTCGGCGGACGTTCGATGGCCCGCTACGCCTGGATCATGCGACCGATCTTCACGGCGATCGTGGACGACAGGGTCCGCTTCTACCACTCCCAGGGCGCCGGACTGTTCCCGAACGCCGACAACCGGTATCTCATCGGCGCCGTCACCCGGCGACCCGGTCAGGTCGTGGTGGTGCGCGTCAAGCCGCCGACGTTCCCGAAGGACGTCGCCGAGTACGGCAGCTCGCAGGTGCGCTACTGGTCGTTCAACGAGGGGAACAGGGACACCTCCACCCCGATCGGCCTCAGAGACGACCAGCTCAGGGTGGCCTCCGATGGCTACGTCTACGTGGCCATCGGCGACGGGAGCCTCCGGCGGCAGGCCGAGAAGCGCGGCTACGCCTTCATGCCGTGGAAGATCAGGGGGCGGACCGGCGTCGTGATCTACCGCAACCTGGTGACCAGCCCCTCATACGCCGGCAACATCGACAAGGTGCCGCTCCTCGACCTCGGCGACCCGCAGAACGTCTACGCGCAGAACGCGACGAACTTCATCGGCGACCATGCGCCGACCGGAGTGACCGTGAGCCTGAAGCGGTTCCTCAAGGACGGCGGAGGGATCGCGCCGCCGCGGCGCTGACGCGACCGGACCCCGCCGCCGGAACCTGCCCGACGGGTCACTCCCCGTCCCGCACCGCGGCCAGGCCTCCGTAGTTGCCGTTGTAGAACGTGCCGGTCGGGCCGAGTGACGCCGGCGCGAAGTAGCTGTCCCAGGCCACGCCCCTGCCGGCCATCTTGCGCCACACCACCTCGCCGGTGCGGAAATCCACGGCGGTCCAGTAGTACACGTCGACGCCCGCTCCGTCGTCCTGCCGCTCGACGACGTAGATGAGGCCGGTCTGCGTGGACAGCTTCGGCAGCGAGACCGACGAGACCTCGTCGTTCACCCAGACCTTGCGCAGCCCCTTGCCGCCCGGCCTGACGTCGATGCGCTCCAGGCCGGGCAGGCTGTCGGTCGACCGCAGGAAGCCGTCCTTGTCGTAGGCGTCCGAGTGCCCGTAGCTGTTCTGGATCACCATGGAGTCGCGGTACCCGAGGATCGAGTTGGCGGCTGCCTGATGTGCGCTGTCCGTGAACACGGGTATGGAGCCGACGAGCCTGCGCTGCCCCGGCTTCAGCCTCGTCGCCGTGCGGAACACCAGGACGTGCATCTGCTCGGCGCTGTCGTTGATCGTCACGTACCTGCCGCCGCCGAGGATGGTCGGGCTGGTCCCCGAGCCGGGGCACAACTGCCCGAGCTGGGACTTGTCGACACTGTGGTCGTACGCGGCGCGCCACACCACGCGCGGCCGGTCGTCGTCCCCGATGACGAGCTTGTACAACGCTCCGGACGTGATCGCGTAGGAAGCGGTCTTCGTCACCGCCATCCCGTTCATCATGAACTCGCCCTTGGCGAGCTCCAGCCACTGCACCTGTGGCCAGGTGGCGGGGTCGATGATGCCCACGCGCGGCCCGGCTTCGCCGCTGAGGCCCATCGTCTCGAACTGGATGCGCCCCTTCCAGTCGGGAAGCAGACCGGCGAGGGTGTCGCCCTCGGGGACCGCCTGCGAGAGGTCGTAGGTCCTCTCGGGGACGAGTTCGAGGGTGGGCGCAGCCTCCGTCCCGCCCTCGCGGAGGGTGGTGATCGTGTGCGGGCCGGTGACCATGACGACCCGGTCATGGTCGTCGACGTAGAAGTAGATGCTCCCCTGCGCGCTCACGCCGATGGGGTAGTCGTAGAGGACGTCGAGCGTCACGGGGTCCACCAGAAGGACCGAGGCGCCGGTCACGAGCCCGTCCTGCAGGAAGGCCACGACCAGGCGCCCGTGACTGTCGAAGGAGATGCTGGCGGTGCTCGACGCCCACTGCAGCACGGACGGCACGCCGAGGGTCGACGAGATGGTCTGCGGGTGATGGCCGAGGGGTCCCGGCCCGCCGGACGTGTCGCTGTTCCAGCTGTCGTCGTGCAGGTAGCCGTACGGGTTCTCGCCGAGGTAGGGGTCCTGCGGGACGCCGGCGCTCGGCAGCGGCTGCGCGGCGACCTCGGACCCGACGAAATCGGGCAGCGTGGTCGCCGGCCCGGGAGGCACGGCCGGGTAGGACGTCGCCTCCTGCGAAGCCAGGGCGGGCGCGGACCAGCCCGGCCACGCCGCCGATGCCGGGGCGGGCACGGCGAGCGCCACGGCGAGCGCCGCTCCGGCCGCCAGTACGGGGACGATCGTCCACACTCGCTTCATGACCCCCTCCAGTCACGTTGCGTCCGCCGCGGCCGGGCGCCTCGAGCGTCATCGGCCTCGCGGCGTAGCGTGCCACGATTCGGCGCCGCAGGCCAGAGCGGCGTCCGGGCGCGGCGGCCGCCCTGCGGCCGCCGCGCCCGACGCGTCGTCACTGGTCCCGCATCGCCACGACGCCGCCGTTCACGCCCACGTAGAAGGTCCCGTCGGGGCCGATGTACGTGGGTGCGTACGCGTTGTCGAAGAGGACGCCGGTGCCGGCGAGCTGCTTCCACACCACCTTGCCGGTGCGGAAGTCCACGGCGGTGAAGTACCAGGCGTCCGTCCCGTCGGCCAGCTGCGGCTTGCTGTAGGTGTAGATCAGCCCGTTCTTCAGCGACATCTTGGTGACGGTGCTCGGGATGCTCAGCTCGCTGTTGGTCCACGCCTTGCTCCACGTCCCGTCCTCGTGCAGGTCGATGCGCGCCAGCCCGGGGGTCGTCGTGAGCCCCCCGATGACGTCCTGGAAGGGCGAGACGTAGCCGTAGTTGTTCTCGACCACGATGGACCTGTCGGTGCAGACCAGGGAGTTCTCGTTGGACGCCCGATAGGCGCCGAACACCGGCACCCTGGCGACCAGCCGCTTGCCGCGGATCTCCCTGGCGCGCTTGTAGACCAGGACGTGCATGGAGGGATCCGCATTGTCGGTGATCGCCACGTACCTGCTCCCCATGAGCGTCGGCGTCGTGCCCGTGCCGAGGTCGACCTGGCCGGGTTTGAGGCGGTCGCCGGCCCCGTAGCGGGCGCGCCAGGAGACGGACGGCCGGCCGAACCTGTCGGCGTCGAACCGGTACAGCGCCGCCGTCGAGCCGATGAAGATCCCGCCGTCCTCGCCGGCGGCGGTGCCGTTGGCGATACGCTCGCCGAGAAGCTGGAGGGAGGTGTCCGCGCCGAGATACTGCTTCGTCTTCGCGTCGACGGTGATCACCATGCCGCCCACGGTGGTGACCCAGATGTGGCCGCCGAAGTCGGGCTGCAGCGCTTCCATCTTGTCGCCGGCAGGGATCACAGCGCTCAGATCGGTCTCGCCGGCCTTGGTGAACTTCCATCCGTCAGACGTCTGCGCGTGCGAGATGTACTGGATGGTGTGGTCCGACGTGCCCACGACGGCGCGACCCTCGTCGTCCAGGTAGAAGTACACCCCGGGCGGCCTGTCCATGAAGCTCGCCCGCGTGTAGCCGGGAAGCTCGTACTCCGCGAGCACGTCCAGCGTCACCGGGTCGAGCAGCGTGAGCGTGGTGGTGCAGTAGAGGCTGTCCTTCGTCATGCGGACGACCGGCGTGACGAGGTTGCCGGAGGCATCGAACGCGGTCACGCCCACAAGACCGATGTCGTCGCCGGCGCCCTGCCCCAGCCAGGCGGAGGCCACCTGCGGGCGTACGCCCAGCGGGCCGGCCACAGGATACGTGTCGCTCATGAACGTGTCGTTGTGGCCGTTGTTCCAGGGCGCCGGCGCCATCCACGGGTTGGCGGGGATGGCCGGTGCCGAGATGGGGTGTGCGGTCGCGGGCGCGCCGATGTACGGCGCGGCGGCGCTCGGCGAGGCGCTCGGGATGGGCACCGCGGGGACCGGATACGCGGTCGCGGCGCCGGCGACCGCCGGCGCCGACAGAGCCAGCACCGTGAGCAGTGCGCCGGCGGCTCCGAGCATCGTGCGCAGTCGTTTCGTCAAGGTCCCTCCTCGTGGTCCCGATGAACAAGTGCAGCCGGCCGGGCCGGCCCCGCCACGCAGGTCAATCCCCGTCGCGGAGCGCCACAAGCCCGCCGTAGACGGTGAAGTAGAGCGAGCCGTCGGGGCCCAGCATCGGCCCGGCCCAGTAGCCGTCCCAGTTGATGCCGGCGCCGGTGCGCTTCTGCCACACGACGCTGCCGGTGCGGTGGTCGAGCGCGGTCAGGTAGTAGACGGCGGTGCCGGCGGGATCCTGCTTGCGGGCCACAACGTAGACGAGGCCCGTCTTCGTGGACAGCTTGGGCACCGTGTTGGACGCCACCTCGTCGTTCTCCCACACCTTGACGAGCTTCTCGCCCTTCGTGATGCGGATGCACTCGAGGCCGGGCAGGTTGGCGGTCGAGGTAGGGACGCCGTCGGCGCCCCAGCTCCACATGTAACCGTAGTTGTTCTCGACGACGATGGTGTCGCGGTAGCCCAGCAGTGAATCGGCGCAAGACTGGCCCGCCTGACCTTTGAACACGGCGATGGAGCCGACGCGCCGGTGCTGCCCCGGCCGCAGCTTCGTGGCCGTGCGGAACACCAGGACGTGCATCTGCTCGGCGCTGTCGTTGATGGCGACGTACCTGCCTCCGCCGAGGATGGTCGGGCTCGTCCCGGAGCCG
>CAIXSE010000861.1 GCA_903921965.1 uncultured Thermoleophilia bacterium
GCGGGTGATCGGCGCCGAGGTCGAGCGCCTGGGGCGCCTGCTCGGCGCGCTCCGCAACCTCAACGAGCTCGAGAGCGAAGACCTCGACGTCGAGCACGAGCAGCTCGACCTGGCCGAGGTCGCGGCCGACGCCATCGCGCGTGCGGACGCCGCCTACGTGGCCAAGGGCGTCACGCTCGAGAGCCGGCTCATGCCCGTCTCCGTCAGGGCCGACCGCGACCGCCTGATCCAGGTGACCGGCAACCTCCTCGACAACGCGCTCAAGTTCACGCCCGCGGGCGGCCGCGTCCACGTCGGCGTGGGCGAGGGCGAGGCGCCCTCGCCGCACGAGGCCGAAGACATGAGCTGCCACGGCTTCGACGTCACCGGCAGGCGCTGGGCCGTGCTCGCCGTGCGCGACAGCGGCACCGGTATCGACCCAGTCGACCTGCCCTTCGTCTTCGACCGCTTCTACCGCTCCCAGTCGGCCCGCTCCACCCAGGGTGTCGGGCTGGGCCTCGCCATCGCCCGCGGCCTCCTCGAGGCCCAGGGCGGCGAGATCGAGGCCGCCAACGGTCCCGACGGCGGCGCGGTGTTCACCGTCCGCCTTCCGCGCGTGGGGTGACCCTCCCGTGACGCCGCCGGCCGCGCCGGTGGCGCCGGCCATCCTCGCGTTCGACATCGACGGCACCGTGCTCGGGGCGGAGGACCGCCCGGTGCCGGGCATGAGCGCCGCCCTGCGGGAGCTCGGCGCGGCCGGCGTGCTCCTCGTGCCGGCCACCGGCCGGCCTCTGCACCGGGCGCTCGCCGCGACCGGCGAGCTGGGCATCGCGCCCGCCGCCTGCGTCGCCTACCACGGCGCTCTGGTCGTCGACCTCGTGGGCGGCGCGTGGCTCCGTCACCTGACGCTGCCGGAGGACCTCGCCGCCCGCCTCGCCCTCGACGGGCTCACCGCCGGCCTGGACGTGAGCCTCTACGTCGGCGACGAACGCCGCGACCTGGCTCCCGACGCCGCGCCACGGACAGTGCCCGGCGTCACCCGGCTCGTCCTGGCCGGCGACCCGGAGCGTGTCACGCCGGCCCTGCCGCAGCTCGCCGGCGCCCGCGCCGCCGGCCTGCGCGTCGAGCCCGTGCGGCCCGGCGTCGTCGTCGTGCTGCCGGACGGAGCGGACAAGGGCGAGGGCCTGCGGCTCGCCGCGGCCCATCTGGGCGTACCCGCACCGCGCATCGTGGCCTGCGGCGACGCGGTCAACGACGTCTCCCTGCTGCGCGCCGCCGGTACCGGCATCGCCGTCGGCGACGCCCCGCCGGCCCTGCGGTCGGCAGCCGCCGCGACCGTCGCGCGGGAGGATCTTCCGGCGGCGCTGCGCGCCGCCTTCGCGCGCCTCGACTGAAGCGCGGCTCCGCTGCGCCCGGGACGACACGAAGGCGGCGGGGCGGTCAGGCCCCGCCGCCTTCGCGGGCGTCACACCGATGTCATCCCCGGGGACGACGACCAGAGGGGTCGCTCACTCCACCTTCGGGAGCTTGGCGATCGACCTGGCGATGGCCTCCTCCGGGTGGTCGTAGTCCTCGAGCGAGCCGCTCAGGTAGGCGTCGTACGCGCCCAGGTCGAGGAACCCGTGGCCGGTCAGGTTGAAGAGGATGTTCTTGCTCACGCCCTCTTCCTTCGCCTGCAGGGCCTCGTCGATGGCGGTGCGGATCGCGTGGCTGCTCTCGGGCGCCGGGACGATGCCCTCGGTCTGCGCGAACAGGCGCGCCGCCTCGAACACCTTCGTCTGCGGCACCGCGACGGCCTCGCAGAGC
>CAIXSE010000862.1 GCA_903921965.1 uncultured Thermoleophilia bacterium
ACACTCTGGGGAGCCGCGCGTGCCCGCGCGTCCCTCGATCCGTCCGAGCGAGGAGTGACGCGTGACCATCCTTCAGGCCATCATCCTGGGCATCGTCCAGGGACTCACCGAGTTCCTGCCGATCTCCAGCTCGGGACACCTCATCATCGTGCCGTGGCTGTTCAACTGGCACTTCCTGCTCGAGAACCCCAGTCTCAACAAGACCTTCGACGTCGCCCTGCACCTGGGCACGTTCATCGCCGTCATCGCCTACTTCTGGCGCGAGATCGGGCGCCTCCTCGCCGCCTGGGTGCGCACCATGACACGGCGCAGCCTCGCCGACCCCGAAGGCCGCCTGGCGTGGCTGCTCATCGTCAGCAGCATCCCCGCGGGCATCATCGGCTTCGCTCTGGAGGACTTCATCCAGGAGCAGCTCGGCAGGCCGTGGACCATCGCCGTCGCCATGATCGTGTTCGCCGGATTCATGTACCTCGTCGACCACATCGCGAAGCTGGACAAGGACATCTCCTCCGTCTCCTGGCCGGGAGCCGTGCTCATCGGCATCGCCCAGGCTTTCGCCCTGTGTCCCGGGGTGTCGCGCTCCGGCATCACCATGATGACCGGCCTGCTGCTGCGCCTGGACCGCGAGTCGGCCGCGCGCTACTCCTTCCTCCTGAGCATCCCGGTCATCGGCGGCGCCGCAGGGTACAAAGCGCTGCAGGTCGCCAGGGACGGTCTGCCGGCCGGGACGCACACCCCCTTCCTCGTGGGCATCGCATCCGCGGCCGTGAGCGGCTTCATCGCGATCTGGTTCACGCTGGCGTACCTCAAGCGGCACAACTTCAACCTGTTCGTCATCTACCGCGTCGCGGTCGGCGTGGCGATCCTCGTCCTCATCGTCGCCGGCGTGCGGTCCGGGATGGGGATCTGACGGCCGGGCACGGTCCCGGACCTCGGTAGCAGGAGTCACCGGTGCGCGACCTCTCCCGCGGCGACCGTGGCAAAGAAGTCCTCGACGTCCAGACGCGCCTCCGCGGCCAGGGGCACGAGCTGGGGCGCGAGGGCGTCGACGGGTTCTATGGGCCCGGGACCGAGCTGGCTGTGCGCACCTTCCAGCAGCAGCGCGGCCTGCTCGCCGACGGGATCGTCGGGGCCGCCACATGGCGCGAGCTCGTCGAGGCCGGGCACGCGCTCGGCGACCGGCTCCTCTACCTGAAGGAACCGCCCTTCCGCGGCGACGACGTGCTGGCCCTGCAGGTCAAGCTGAACCTGCTCGGCTTCAACGCCGGCGCCGAGCGCGGCGTGCACGACGACCAGGTGGAGCGCGCCGTGCTCGACTTCCAGCACAACGCGGGGCTCGTGCCCGACGGCATCGTCGGCGAGAGCACGATCCGCAAGCTCGAGGCACTGCGCAAGGCCGAGTCGGGGCGCGAGGGCAAGAAGATCCCCGAGCGCGACCGCGGCTTCGCCAGCGCCCGCAGCCTCACGGGCCAGGTGATCGCGGTCGACCCGGGCCACGGCGGCTCCGACCGGGGCGTCGTCTCCGCGTCGGGCCGGGCCGAGAAGGACTTCACCCTGGCACTCGCGCTGCGCTTCGCCGAGCTGCTCCGTGCCGAAGGGTGCCGCGTCTGGCTGACGCGCGAGGCCGACGACACCGTGCCGCTCTACGCGCGGCCGGAGCTGGCCAACGCCGCGCGCGCCCACTGGTTCATCTCGCTGCACGCCAACAGCGACCGCTCGCCGGAGGCCCGCGGCGCGGCCTGCTACTACTTCCAGCGCAGCCACTACTACTCGGAGCACGGCCGCCGTCTGGCCGGCTACCTGGGCGCGCGCCTCGAGGCCGCCGGCGCGCCCGCGCTCGGCACGTTCGGCCGCAATTACGGCCTGCTGCGCGAGGCGCGCGGCGTCGCCGTCCTCGTCGAGCCGCTCTTCCTGAGCAACCCCGCGGAGGAGCACCAGGCCGCGAACCCCACTCACGTTGAGGCGCTGGCGCGCGCCCTCGTCGCCGGACTCG
>CAIXSE010000863.1 GCA_903921965.1 uncultured Thermoleophilia bacterium
GCCCGGGCCGGGCTGGAACTTCATGAAGCCGAACGGCTTGGTGGCCGCGGCGTCGATGACCTCCCACACGTCGACCTTCATGCGGTCGCACAGCATGGCGAGCTCGTTCATGAGGGCGATGTTGACGCTGCGGAAGATGTTCTCGAGCAGCTTGGTCATCTCCGCCACTTCCGGCGTGCTGACCGGCACGACGTGGTCGAGCGCGGGGCCGTACACCTGCAGGGCGCGCTGCGTGCACGCCGGCGTGAGGCCGCCGATGACCTTCGGCGTGGACTTGGTGGTGTAGTCGGTGCGGCCGGGGTCGACGCGCTCCGGCGAGAAGGCGAGGTGGAAGTCGACGCCGGCGGTGAGCCCCGAGCCGGCCTCGAGGATAGGCGCCAGCTCGTCGCGCGTGGTGCCCGGGTAGGTGGTGCTCTCGAGGGTGACCAGCTGGCCGCGCCGCAGGTGCCCGGCCAGCTGCCTCGTCGCGTCCTTGACCAGCGTGAGGTCGGGCTCGCGGTTGGCGTTGAGCGGCGTGGGCAGGCAGATGATGACGGCGTCGCAGTCCTCGGTGGCGGCGTAGTCGGTGGTGGCGGAGACGAGGCCGGCGTCGGCCATCTTCTTGAGGTCCTCGCTGGAGACGTCCTGGATGTAGCTGCGCCCGGCGTTGACCTCGTCGCACCGGGAGGCCACGGCTTCGATGCCGACGACCTGCGTGCCGGCCTCTGCGAACACCATGGCCAGCGGCAGACCGACGTAGCCGAGGCCGATGACTGCGATCTTCACGAGCGACTCCTGTGGTCTGGTTGCGAGGCGCACACCGCCCCGACTGGCCGCGGGTAGTCTACCGTATCGTCCCCCCGCGCCCCGACCCACGGCCAGCGGCTGCCTCGACGTGCGCGCGCGGGTAGAATCGGGGCGTGACCCGCGCGCCTCAGGACGTCGAGACCATCCCGGCCGATCTGGACCGGTTCCTCGGCGCGTTCTTCGACCGCCGCGGGTGGAGCTCGTCCATCCTCTACGACGCCGCCGAGGACCGCCTCTACCTCGACATCAAACTGGCCAGCGGCAAGCTCTCGCGGGACGACCGCTTCTTCTCGCTGGTCGAGTACTTCGCGCGCGCGCAGGACACGGTGCTGCGCAAGCGCTCGGGGCTGCCGCTGCAGTGCCGCCTCTACGCGACCGACGGCAGCGAGCTCACCGCCACGCTGCACTCACGCGGCTCGAGCTACCTCGACGACGGCACCCGCGGGAACGGCATGCGCCGGCGGCTGGCCTGGCTGAGCACCCGGCGCCGGCTGGTGCGCAACGTCCTGCCCGGCGCCTTCCTGTGGGCCGGCGCGCTCGTCTTCGTGGTGCTCGTGATCGGCGTCCCCATGAGCTGGGCGTTCGTGATCGCGCTGGTCGCGCTCGGCGTCCAGGCGCTGGTGACGACGACCCTGCCGTGGGGGCGGCGATGAGGAGCCGGTGATGTCCCCGGCGACCCCCACCCCCACCGGCCCGGACGCCGGCGCGGCCTCGGCCCACGGCCGGCACGCCGGGGCGGTCCCCGCGGCGCTCGACGCCGTCGCGGCGCTCGCCGCCGCGCGCGAGGTCGA
>CAIXSE010000864.1 GCA_903921965.1 uncultured Thermoleophilia bacterium
CGGCGGGCGCGGGCGGGGCAGCCGGCCGCGCAGGCGCGGCCGCGACCTGGCCCGCTGCCGGACCCGCGGCCACGGTGACGGGCGCCGGCGCCCCGGTCGGCGTGGTCGGCACCGCAGGACTCGTCGGCACGCCACGGCCGTTCTGCGTCTCCTGGCTGGATGTGCTCACGAGTGTGCCCCTGCCCCCGGCGTCCGGTCCCACGGCGAGTGCGACGATTATAGTGAGTCCCGCCGCCCGCGGCACGGGAACGGGACGCTGAGGCGTCCGGCGTCGCCGCAGCGGACCGCCCCCCGCTCGAACCCGCCGCCGCTTGCTCGACGGCTCCACCCGTGCGAGGGTCAGCTCCAGGATCGCCGGGGGCCCAGACACCCGCCCGGCGGCAGCGGTCCACGGGAGGAAGGTCATGACCATTCTGCTCGACTCGGCGTCACTGGAGGATGCGGCACAGGCCGCCGCGCTGGCTTTCGTGCGCGGCATCACGACCAACCCCGCCCTCATGGCGAGGGAGACCCGCGAACCGCTCGCCCACCTCGAGCGGCTCCTCGGCGTGTTCCCCGGCGGCCCCGTGTGCTACCAGCCCACACGCACCCCGGCCGGCGAGATGGAACGCGAGGCTCGGGAGGCGCTCGCGCTCGACCCGGCGCGCGTGGTCGCCAAGCTGCCCGCCACCCTTGAGGCGGCCACGCTGGCGGCGCGCCTGCACGACGAAGGGTTCCGCTGCGCGCTCACGGCCGTGTACTCGCCCGCCCAGGCACTGCTCGCGCACGAGGCCGGTTGCGCCTGGATCATCCCCTACGCGGACCGCGCGGCGAGGCACTCCGCGGGCCACGTCGTCGAAGAGCTCTGGGCGGTGCTGGAGCGGCTCGGCAGCGAGACCCGCGTCATGGCCGCCAGCCTCAAGACGGCACAGCAGGTCACGGACGCGATCCTGGACGGCGCCGACGACGTCACCGCGCCGCTCGACGTGATCCGGGCGCTCCCCGCGCACCCTCTCACCGAATCGGCGGTGCGCGAGTTCGCGGCGCACTGGGAGTGAGCGAGGGCCGCGCTTCGTCCTCGGGCTTCAGCGTGTCCGCATGAGGACGCCCGCGAGCGCCGGTCCCGCGATCCGCGAGGCGTTGACGATGACGGCGTACAGACCGACGGCGCTGGCGAGGTCGTCCGGCCCCACCATGTCGACCGCGAGGCTCTGCCGCGCCGGGTCGTCGGCCACGTCGATGAAGCCCATCGCCGGAGCGAGGACCCAGACCATCCAGAACTGCACGACGTCGGCGGCCACCACGGAGAACAGGGCCAGCGCCTGCGCCACGAACAGCGGCTGGGTGGCCATCAGCACGTGACGCTCGTCGAGGCGGTCGGCCGGCACGCCGCCGTACGTGCCGAAGGGCAGGACCGGCAGGAACCGCAGCGCGCCCGTCAGGCCGAGGTACAGGGCGCTGCGAGGGAGCGAGCACACCAGCCAGCCCTGGGCGACCGTCGGCGTCCAGGTGCCGCCGAGCGACACCAGGTGGACGTTCCGCCCGCGGCGGGCCGAGGCGCCCGGACCCGGGCACCATCTGATTGGGTGCGCAGTCCGCCGGCTCCGGGTGGAGCGCTCGTAGACGGACGTCCCATCCCCGGTGCACGGTCGTGCGCCGAAGAGGGACGTGGAGTATACCGGCGTCGCGCCGGCCGCGGAGGTGCGTGATGCGAAGGACGACGAGGAGCGCTGCGGGCGAGTCAGGGTGGGCCGTCCTCCAGACGATCATCGCGGCCGCCAGCGCCGTCGCCGTGGTCGCGGTGGCGGTCCCGCTCGTCGTCGCCGGAGCGCGCGGCTCCGTGCTGGAGCAGAACGCCAATGCCCTGCGGCTGGAGCTCGGGAGCTACCTCGCCCAAAGTCTCGACCCGGCGTACGTGGCCGTGGACGACGGCGGCAGCGCCCCGGACCCGCGCAACGCCGCCGCCGTGTTCGCCCGCGCCCTGCGCGGTCCGCAGAAGCGGTCGGCCTACTACGTGAACCCGTACGACGGGAGCGATTCTGTCGTCTGCAGCTCCCGCCTTCCGTCGCCGGGCACCGGCGGCCCCCCGGCGATCTGGATCACCGACGACCAGCGGTACGGCTTCGAGAAGTACCGCGACAGCCCGCAGAACACCGCGGCCTTGCGGGGCACGCTCATCGTGGTCTTCCTCGAGCGGAACGGCCGGACGGCCGGGGTGGACGTGTACTACGTCGACCGCAAGGGCCGGCGCTCGCCGACCGCCGGCCTCCTCGCTCTCTGACCGGGGCCCGCAGGCGCTCGCTGGAGGCTCCCGCCGCGCTCCCGGAGCCCGGCCCGGGCGTCGTCCCCGCGGACGACGGGTCCACGCCGGGCAGGTTGCGGGTACCGGGGCCGCCGGGCATACTGCAAATATCATTTGCAGCTGCGATAGGGGTTTTCGTCTTGTCCGCCACCAGCTCCGGACCCGAGGTCGCGTGATGACGCGGCGGGGCTTCACCGAACGGGCCGCCCGCGTCTGCGCCCGCCACCCGCGGACGACGGTCTCGGTGTGGGTGGTGCTCGTCGCCGCCTGCGGCGCCGCCTACTTCTTCTGGGGCGACGTCTTCACGTCGTCGACCAAGTTCCTCAACGACCCCGACTCCAGGCGGGCCACCGACCTGATCGCCGAGCACGGCGGCGGCAGTGTCGCCGCGCAGACCGGTGCCGCCGTGCAGAGCCTCGCCGAGGGCATCGACGCGGCGAAGACCGGCGCCGGCAAGCTGGCGAAGGGCACGGACAAGCTGGCCGGCGGCACCCGGTCGCTTCAGCGCGGCCTCGGCAGGCTCGCCGGCGGAGCCGGCGAGCTCAGCGCCGGCACGCGCAAGGCGGCCGGCGGAGCCGGCCGGCTCAGCCAGGGCATCTCGAGCGCCTCGGCCGGCGCCTCCAGCCTGAGCGCCGGCCTGCAGCAGGTGGGCGGCGCCACCGACGCGTTCGGCGCCGGCCTGCTCGAGCTCTCGAACGGCGGCGCCCAGCTCGTGACCGCCGCCGACAGGCTCGCGGCCGGCGCCAGGGACCTGGCCGCCGGGGCGAAGCAGACGGCGGCCGGCGTGGGCCAGGCGTCGTCGTCGGCCGGGCAGCTCAGCAGCGGTGCGCAGTCGATGAAACAGCTCGTCGACGCCTACCTGGCCCAGCACCCGGAGGCGGGCGACGACCCCACGTACCAGCAGATCGTCGGCCTCGCCGCCCAGCTCGCCTCGGGTACCGGCCAGCTCGCCGACGGCCTCGCCTCCGCGGAACAGGGCTCCACGGCCGTGGCCTCCGGCGCCGGCGACCTCGCCGCGGGCGCCGGCGACCTTGCCTCGGGCGCCCGCAGCCTGAGCGCCGGGCTCGAGGAGAGCGCCGGCGGCGCGGGCCGGCTCAGCCGGAGCCTCGACCAGCTCTCCGCCGGCGGCGCCCAGCTCGCCGGCGGCCTCTCGACCGCCGCGCAGAGCTCGCGGGCGCTGGCCTCCGGCCAGGAGCAGCTCGCCGCGGGGACCACCGAGGTCGCGAAGGCGGCGCGCAAGGCCGCCGGCGGCGCCCGCCGGGTCGCGCAAGGCACCACCGGCCTGAGCAAGGGCGCCTCGAGCCTCGAGAGCGGCCTCGGCTCGGCGTCCGCCGGGGCCACCAAGCTCAGCGACGCCCTGGCCTCGGCGGGCTCGCTGACCAACCACGACACCGAGATCGTCGTCGTGCACAGCGACGACCTGACCGTGGACGACCCCGCCTTCAAGGCCGAGGTCCTCAAGCTGGGCGCGGCGCTGGCGGCGCTGCCCAAAGCCGACGTCGTCGCGGTCGTCACCCGCTACGACGAAGGGCTCGACACCCAGGTCCGCGACGGCCTCACGTCCAGGGACGCGCACACGACCCTCGTCACCGTCGAGATGAACGCCCGCCCGGACGAGGCCGCGAACCACATCTCCGGCGTCCGGAAGGTCGTGGAGCAGACGAACGGCCGCAACGGCTTCGACGTCGCCGTCACCGGCTCGGCCAGCTTCTTCGGCGACTCGCAGGACCTCGCCCGCACAGACCTCGAACGCGGCGAGGCCATCGGCATCCCCGTGGCCCTCGTCATCCTGGTGCTCGTGTTCGGGACGCTCGTCGCCGCCGGCGTACCGCTCGTGCTCAGCATCTTCGCGATCGTGCTCGGCCTGGCCCTCACCGTCGCCTTCGGCCACCTGTTCGACGTCTCGGTGTTCGCCCTGAACGTGCTGACCGCCATGGGTCTGGCGGTGGGCATCGACTACTCCCTGTTCATCGTGTCGCGCTACCGCGAGGAGCGCGCCGGGGGCCGCGAGAAGCTCGACGCCATCGGCGCCGCCGCGGCGACCGCCTCCAACGCCGTGTTCTTCAGCGGCATGACGGTGGTGCTCGCCATGGTCGGCATGCTGATCGTGCCGATGTCCATCTTCGCCAGCCTCGGCCTGGGC
>CAIXSE010000865.1 GCA_903921965.1 uncultured Thermoleophilia bacterium
AAGAACTGGGGCGCGAGCAGCTCCGGCGGCCCGCGGAAGATGGTGCGTGAGGAGGCGAAGCCGGTATGACGGCCACCGAGTACAAGGCAGGTACGAACCTCGAGAAGATCTTCACCGAGGGCAAGTTCGCCGTCACCGGCGAGTGCGGCCCGCCGAAGAGCGCCGACGGCGGCGTCATCGCCCACAAGGCCGAGATCCTCAGGGGCTACGTCGACGCCGTCAACATCACCGACAACCAGACGGCCGTGGTGCGCATCGCCTCCCTGCCGTCGGCGTACACCGCCCAGCAGAACGGCCTCGAGGCCATCATGCAGATGACCTGCCGCGACAGGAACAGGCTCGCGATGCAGGCCGACATGCTCGGCGCCCACACCCTGGGCGTGCACAACATCCTCTGCCTCACCGGCGACCACATGAGCTTCGGCAACCACCCGCAGGCCAAGGGCGTGCACGACCTCGACTCCGTGAACCTCATCAGCATGCTCAAGACCATGCGCGACGAGGCCAAGTTCGAGTGCGGCGAAGAGATGAACGTGGCGCCGAAGTTCTACATCGGCTGCGCCGAGAACCCCTTCGGCGACCCCTTCGAGTACCGCAGCATCCGGCTCAAGAAGAAGATCCTCGCCGGCGCCGACTTCATGCAGACCCAGTGCATCTTCAACATCCCCAAGTTCAAGAAGTGGATGGAGGAGGTGCGCGCCGAGGGCCTGCACCAGGAGATCAAGATCATGGCCGGCCTCACGCCGCTCAAGGGCGTCGGCGGCGCGCGCTACATGAAGAACTTCGTGCCGGGCATGGACGTGCCGGACGAGATCGTCGACCGCATGGCCGGCGTCGAGAAGGGCGCGCCCTCGCAGGCCGAAGGCAAGAAGCTCGCCGTCGAGATGATCAAGGAGCTGGCCGAGGTCGAGGGCGTGGCCGGCGTGCACATCATGGCCGTCGAGTGGGAAGAGGCGGTGCCGGAGATCGTCGAGATGGCCGGCCTCCTGCCCCGTCCCACCGTGGCGTAAGGAGGCAGGGTATGACCACCTGCACCCCGAGCCCGCTGCTCGCCGAGAACGTCGGCAGCGGCTGCGGTGAGAACGCGTACAAGTGCTACCAGTGCAAGCGCTGTACGTCGGGCTGCCCCGTGGCGCGCTACGCCGACATGCACCCCGCGATGATCATGCGCGCGGTGCAGCTCGGCCAGCTCGACATGGTCTTCGACGACCGCTTCATCTGGCTCTGCACCGGCTGCGAGACCTGCACCACCCGCTGCCCGCAGAGCATCGACATCGCCGCCATCATGGACGAGCTCAAGATCATCGCCCGGCGCGAGGGCCGCATCCCGGCCGACACGCCGTCCGCGAACATGCTCAAGATGAACTACGACTCGTTCGTCCGGTGGGGCCGCATGTGGGAGGTCGAGCTGATCACCCGCGACGTGCTCAAGCGACCGGGCAGCGCCAAGAACTGGTTCACGCTCGGCCCCAAGATGATGCTCAAGGGCAATGTCAACCC
>CAIXSE010000866.1 GCA_903921965.1 uncultured Thermoleophilia bacterium
ACGTTGTGGGCGCCGGCCACGGCGATCTCGAGCGCGCGCTTCACCTGGCCCTGGCCGGCGATGTCGGAGAAGTCGGCGGCCGTGCCCGGCGCGGACGCCAGGAGCAGCGACGGGTCGGCCGGCGCGGCCGTCTCGGAGCCGCCGGCCGCCAGCTGACGCACGGCGTCGGCCAGCGAGTGCGCCGGGTACACCTCGAGGCCCTGCACCAGAGCGGCCTCCGCGGCGTTGCCGGCGGGCAGGATGACGCCGCGCACACCGCGCCGGCGCAGGCTCTCGGCCAAGGCCAGCGCGCCGGCGACCGGGCGCACCGAGCCGTCCAGCCCAAGCTCTCCCACGGCAGCGAGGGGCCCGCGCCCATCACACCCGTCGGCCGCCTGGCCGGTGGCGAGCAGGAAGGCCAGCGCGATGGGCAGGTCGAACGACGGGCCCTCCTTGCGCAGGTCGGCCGGGGCAAGGTTGACGGTGAGCCTCCGTGAGGGGAACTGGTAGGCGGAGTTCACGATGGCGGCCCGCACCCGCTCGCGGCTCTCCTGCACCGCCGCGTCCGGCAGGCCGACGATGCTGAACGCCGGCGCCGCGGCCACGACGTCGGCCTCGACACGGACGGGGTGGCCGACCAGGCCGGTCAGCGCCTCGCTGGCGACGCTCGCGAGCACGCCGTCACCAGTCGGCCGTGAAGGCCGCGGGCAGGTGACGGACGGCGACCGGCAGCGACGCCGCGTCGACGGCGACGATGTCGAAGCGCACGTCGGTGACGCCGGTGAGCGCCCACGGCCGCACGGCCAGCCAGAGGCCGGCCAGGCGGGCGACCTGGCGGCGCTTGCGTGGCGTCACCGCGTCTTCGGGCGCGCCCGCGGCGCCCGAACGGCGCGCCTTGACCTCGACGAACGCGAGCACCGGTCCGCGGCGGGCGATGAGGTCGAGCTCGCCGCGCCCGATGCGCACGTTGCGGTCGAGCACGCGCCACCCGCGAGTCTGGAGGTATCTGGCCGCGGCCTCCTCGGCGGCGCGGCCCAGCTGCTGGCGTCCGTTCATGGCGCCACGCTACGACGCCCCAGGCGGTCCGCACAGGGTGCCGATCGGCCCTCGACGGTGACGTTGCCGAACGTCCACCGGGAGGGTGACGGCGCCTCGGCGGGTCCGGACGGCGGCGGCGCCTCCGCAGATCCGACGCCGGCGGCGCCTCCGCGGGACCGGCCGGCGGCGGGCGCGAGCCGCGAGCGGGGGACCGTGACGCGGCAACCGGTCCCGCCGGACCGTCAGTCCGGGGCGAGGTCCTCCCCGGCCGTGCCCAGCAGGTCGAGCTGGCGGTACGCCACAGACGCGAACGAGAGGCGGTGCAGCTCGCAGGTCCCGTGCGTCTCGATGGCCTCGCGGTGCACGGCCGTGGCGTAGCCGACGTGCCTGTCGAACCCGTAGTGCGGGAAGCGCTCGTGAAGGCGCAGCATGATGCGGTCACGGGTGACCTTGGCGACGACAGATGCGGCGGCGATCGCCGCCGACTTGCCGTCGCCGCCGACGACGGCGAGGTGCTCGCCCTCGTACCCGGGCAGGCGGAACCCATCCACGAGGCACACGGCGGGACGTGGACGCAGCGCCGCGAGAGCACTGCCGAGCCCTTCGAGGTTGCAGCGGTGGAGGCCGCGCCCGTCGATGCTCGCCGGCGAGCAGCTCACCACGGCGACCTGTCGGGCGCGCCGGACGACCTCGGCGTACAGCACCTCGCGCCGCTCGGGCTTCAGGCGTTTGGAGTCGTCGAGCGCGGCGAGCGCCTCGTAGTCGCCGTCGGTGAGGCTCGCGTAGTCGAAGCACACGGCCGCAGTGACCAGCGGGCCGGCGAGACACCCGCGGCCGGCCTCGTCGGCCCCCGCGACCGTGACGCGCCCGGCGAGCTCGAGGTCGAAGGCGAAACGCTCGTTCACGGGCGGAGCGGCGAACGCCCTCAGGCGGTGACGCCGGCAGGCCCGGCGCCGGGCCGGGGGCGGCCCGCGGCGCGACCGCCGTCCGCCGCCCCGGCGCGCATCAGTCGACGCCGCCGATGCTGCCGGGCGGCCAATACTTGGCGAACGCCCGGCCGACGAACTGGCCGCGCGCCACAGGCCCGAACTCGCGGCTGTCGCCGCTGTCGGTGCGGTTGTCGCCCATCACGAAGTAGCTGCCCTGGGGCACCCGGTACGGGCTCTGGAGCGACCACGGAAGCCCGTTCGTGAACGGCAGCGAGGGCTCCTTCTGGCCGTTGACGACGCGCACGTAGGGCTCGTCGAGCAGCTTCCCGTTGATGTACACGTTGCCGTCCCGGAGCCCGATCTCGTCCCCGGGCATGCCGATGATGCGCTTGATCAGGACGGGGCCGTCGAACGGCGGGTGGAAGACGACGATGTCGCCGCGCTGGGGGTCGCCGAACCGCCACGAGATGCGGTCGACCAGGACGCGGTCGCCGATCATGAGCGTGTCTTCCATGGAGGCCGACGGGATGCGGTACGGCTTGACCAGGAACTGCTGGATGAGCAGCGCCACGGCGACGGCCACGACGGCGAGGACGACGTACTCGAGGACGGTGCGGCCGGTGGACGAGCGCTTGCCCCCCGCCTTGCCTCCCGATGCGCGCCGCTGTTCTGCTCTGCCCATGCTCTCCTTCGCAGGTCTCGCGGGAGTGTATCAGAGGGTGTGGAGCCGCGAGAGCGGCCAGTAGGTGAAGAACGCCTCACCGATGATGTCGCGCCGCGCGGCGGGCCCCCAGTCGCGACTG
>CAIXSE010000867.1 GCA_903921965.1 uncultured Thermoleophilia bacterium
GCTGGGCGGGCTGCGCCGCACGCAGGACTTCCTCCGCGCCTGCGCCGCGCTGGGCACCGACTTCTGGTGCTACAGCGGAGACGGCGGGGTGATGACCGCCGCGTACCTGCACCTCACCGCCGCCGAGCCCTCCATGATCCGGCCGCACCAGTCCCTGTTCAGGGCGACCGCGGACGTGGTCGTCGAGCAGGGGCACTACGCGCCCGCGGGCGACCGCCTGGCAGTCCCCGGCGGGCCGGGGCTGGGCGTCACGCTGGACCGCGCCGCGCTGGCGCGGGCGCACGAACGCTACCGCCGCGAGGGAGAGATGGGAGCGACGGCCGGCGCGGCCTACGGACGGGCGTTCAGGCAACAGTAGACCGCCGGCGACGGCACCGCCCGGAGAGGAGATCGAGGATGCAGGGAACGCACGCCGCGCCATCAGAGGTCGTCCCCGTCTGGTACACCTACTGTCACCTGCTGGACGCCGGCACGGTGGACGAGGAGCTGGGGTACGTCGCCGAGGAGCTCGGCGAGCACGGGGCGGAGCTCAAGTACTTCCTCTCCGCCCCGGGTCACGACTTCTACCCGCACTTCACCCACGAGCTCGAGAGCCTCTTCCGCTTCGGCGGCTGCATCCCGCCCATCCACGTCAAGGCGGACCTCGTCGACACCGTGCTCCTCGGCCTGCAGTGGATCCCCGAGGGCGGCGGCCTGCTGGTCCGCGCCGGCGAGGGCATCGACGAGGTCGCCGACCTGCGCGGCAGGCGGATCGGCCTCTCCCGGAGTCTGAACCGGCGCAAGGTCGACTACCGGCGCGTCACCGACGAGCGCGGCGTGGAGGTCGTCCTCGGACTGCACGGCCTGAGCCGCGACGACGTCGAGCTGGTCGACTGCGAGCGCGCCGACGACTGGTACGACATGCCCGAGGCGAGGGTGCCGCTGGCCGCGCTCACGGAGTTCTGGAGCCGGTACGGGATCGCCCCCGACCTGCGCCACCGGCCGCTCCTGCCGGAGCTCGAGGCGGGGGCGATCGACGCCTGCTTCGTCACCGACCCGTTCGACCTCGGCTACGCCGACTACCAGGAGTTCGACCTGATCGGCAGCCTGGCACGCCACCCAGACTGGACCCTGCAGGTCGGGGGCGCCCCGTACGCGCTGACCTGCACCCGCGCGTTCGCCGAGCGGCACCCCGAGCTCGTGACCGCCTACCTCACGGGCCTCGTGAGGGCCGGCCGCCGGTGCGGCGCCGACCCGTGGGCCACGGCCACCCTCCTCGAGACCACCGGCTTCTTCCTCGCCGCGGGGACCCTGCACGAGAAGATCCGCTCCGTCGACTTCGTGCCGAACCTCTCGGACGAGAACCTCGCGGCCCTCGCGATCGAGAAGGACTTCATGCTGGGCCACGGCTACATCACGCACGACGTCGACGTGAGGGAGTGGGCGGCGCCGGAGTTCCTGGCCGCCGCCCACCGCGAGCTCGACGCGCGCCCGCCGTCACCCTGACGCCGCCGGGCGGAGGCGGCGCGGGCCGCCCGGTCCGCACGCGGGACGGGGGCCGCTCGCGCGGCCCCCGTCCCGTTCCTCCACACGCGGGCGTCTCGCAGCGCCCGTGTCACGCCCGCGTCACTCGGTGAAGTACCCCTCGGTGAACGTGGTGTGCGCCCAGTCGGGGTCGAGCACGACGCCGTCGACCTTCGCCGACTCGCCGGCCACGCCGGTGAGGACGACGAAGTTCATGATCGGCGAGTCCTCCTGGATGAGCGCCTGGGCCTGCTTGTACAGGTCGGCGCGCTTGGCCTCGTCCATCTCCAGCGGGATCTGCTCGCAGAGCGCGTCGAACTCGGCGTTGTTCCAGCGCGAGTAGTTCCACGCCGCGTCGCTGGTGAGCGCC
>CAIXSE010000868.1 GCA_903921965.1 uncultured Thermoleophilia bacterium
GGCTCGGCTGCAGCAGCTGGACAGGGCCGGCAGCGACATCCTGCTGCGCGTGCGAGCAGGCGGCGGTCACCTCAGCGTCGACACCGACCCCGACGAGGTCGCCGAGTGGCTGGGGTTCCTGATGCTGAACCTTGGGCTCGCGCCACAGGAGACCGAGTCCCGGGTGAGGGCTGATGCCGCTCGGTATCCCGAGGAGCCTGCCGGGCCCGACGATCTCTGTCCGCCGCGCCGCCGAACGAAGCCGGTGACCGACTGACCGGCCCCTGGCCGGCCTCGAGAAGGAGGAGACAATGCCACCCCCCGACACCACATTCACGCTGCGCCACGTGTGCGTGCTGCAGCAGGACGGCGGTTTCTCGGACCCGACAGACCTGGCCGTCGAGGACGGTGTGATCAGCCGTGTGGGCAGCGGTGTCGTCGCGCTGCCGGGCATGCCGGAGTACGACTTCACCGGCCTGTGGCTCATGCCGGGCGTGTTCGACTGCCACGCGCACGTCGGCATCTCCACCGTGGACGAGGGCGAGCTTCTGCGCACGGCGCGCTCGTACTCACTCCTGGAGACCACCGTCAATCTGCGCAAGGTGCTGGACTCCGGCGTCACGTTCGTCCGTGACCTCGGCGGCCTCGACGCCGGTGTGCGCAGGGCCGTGGACGAGGGCGTTATCGCGGGACCGCGCCTGCAGGTGGCCATCAAGTTGCTCAGCCAGACCGGGGGCCATGGAGATGCGTATTCCGAGCGCATCGGGCTGGAGCCGAACCCCATTCTCGGCGACATCCTGGCGACAGCGGACGGCGTGGAGGGTGTCCGCCTGGCCGTGCGGCGTCTGCTGCGCGCCGGCGCCGACTGCATCAAGGTGTGCACCAGCGGCGGCGTCCTTTCTCCGCACGACAGCCCGTGGGACACGAGCTTCACCACCGAGGAGATCGCGACCGCCGTCTTCGAGGCGGGGCGCCGTGGCCGTCCCGTGGCGAGTCACGCGTCGGCGGGTCAGGGGATCTCCGCCGCGGTGGCGGCGGGGGTGCGTTCGGTCGAGCACGGAACGCTCCTCACGGAGGAGCAGGCCGCGGCGATGGCGGCGGCCGGATGCTGGCTCGTGCCGACGCTGTGCGTGTTGCACGAACTCCTGGAGGCAGCGAAGCCTGATGCGGATGCGGGATGGGCCGTCCCGCCCCACGCGTTGCCGAAGGTCCGGGAACTCGAGGAGCTCTACGGGGCTTGCGTGCCCATCGCTCGAGATGCCGGGGTGCGCATCGCGACGGGGTGCGACTGGGGCGACCGTCGTCAGCATGGTCGCAACCTCGAGGAGATCGCCCTGTTGCACGAAGTCGGGATGCCTGTCGAGGAGGCCCTCCTGGCGGCGACCGCCAGCGGCGCGGAGTTGTGTGGCGTGGCCGACCGCTACGGATCCGTCGCTCCCGGCTACGTGTTCGACGCGCTGGTGCTGGCGGACGACCCGTCGGACGTGTCCGTGTTCCGCCGGCCGGAAGCGGTGCGCGAGGTCTTCAAGGCCGGCGTCCCGTGCAAGACCGGGAGTGATCTGCTGGCGGAGCGCAGGACCGCCGCGCCGGGGACGTCGTCCGGGAAAGCAGACTGACCACCTACACCTTACGTGAGCGCGGCGGGCCCTGGCCGCGCGGAGGGAGGACCCAATGAAAGTCTCGATCGGCGATATCAGTCTCTGGTTCGACGTCCTCAATCCCGGGCTCGTCACCGACGGGCCCGTGATGCGCGAGAAGCCCGTGCTGCTGGCCCTGCACGGTGGGCCGGGGTTCGATCACACGGACTACAAAGGCCTGATCGAACCGCTGTGCGACTTCGCGCAGATCGTCCTTTACGACCACCGCGCCCAGGGGCGCAGCGACGACTGCGACAAGTCGCTCTGGAACCTGGGGCAGTGGGCCGACGACGTGCACTCCTTCTGCACGGCGCTCGGCATCGAGCGGCCATTCGTGCTGGGCTGGAGCTTCGGCGGCATCGTCGCCCAGGTGTATGCCGCCCGGTACCCCGAGGAGCCTGCCGGTCTCGTGCTGCTCTCGACCGCCGCACGGATGCTGCAGGAGCGCATCGAGGCCGCCTTCGAGCGGGTCGGCGGGCCGGAGGCGAGGGACCTCTTCCGACGTACGTCGATCGAGCGAGACCCGGACGCCTTTGAGGACTACATGCGGATCTGCATGCCGCTCTACACGGTCAAGCGGGATCCGGAGTACCTGCGCGTCCATGAGACACGCCCCATCATCCGGCAGGAGGTGACGGAGCACTTCATCTGGAGCGAGGGAGACTCGATGGATCTGCGGCCGGAGCTCGAGCGGATCGTCTGCCCGACGCTCATCATCAACGGCCGCCACGACCCCATCACGCCGCCGGAGTGCTCCGACGAGATGGAGGCGGCTCTGGTGAACGCCCCGGTGACGCACGTGGTCGGCGAGCGCAGCTCCCACGACGTGCCCGAGGACGAGCCCGAGCTCTTCGCCGACACGGTGCGCGCGTTCGTGGAGTCGTGCCTGACCGAGGGCAAGGCGCAGGCCTGATCAGGGCAAGGTGGAGCGCGCCGAATGAAGGAGAGTGCCCAGCGTGGTGAGACGGCCGAGCCAAAGGCCCGGGGCGCCCAGATGAGGGACCCACGGTGCTGATCGCCGTTGTGGGCTGGCTGGCGTGCTTCGTTGGAGGGGTCGCCCTTCAGCGCCGCCTGCGCGACCCCGACCGCTGGTCGCACCTGATCTTCCAGGCGGTCCTCTGGGTGTTCTCGCCGCTGGCCGTCCTCTACGCCTATACCACCGTCGAGGTGCGGCTCGAGCTGCTGGCCGCGTTCGCCTGCGTCGTCGCGGCCTCGTGGGTGATGCTCCTCGTCGGCATGGCCTGGGGACGGTTCGGCGGCCGCGATCGCGCCGAGGCGGGCGCCCTCGCCTGCACGACGACGCTCTCGAACACCGCGATCCTCGGGTACCCCATCGCCATCCTCGCCTTCGGCGGCCCCGGCCTCGCGCTCGCGGTGGTGTACACCGAGTTCCAGTTCCTGATCCCGACCCTGGGGGTCGTCCTGGGCCTGGCGCGACACTACGCCGGGCCCAGGTCGCGCGGCGGCGCCGCTCCGGGCCTGCGTCAGCTGTTCCGCAGCTGGCTCCTCAACCCGCCGGTGGTCGTCGGCGCCGTCGCCGTCGCCCTGAGGCTGCTCGGCGTGGACATCACCGCGCTCGTGGCGCCCATCGGCTCGGTCGTCGGGCTGGTGATCGGCTTCATCGGCTTCTTGCAGCTCGGCCTGGCGATCTCGCTCGAGCCCCTGCGTCACACGCGAGGCGATGTCTGGCGCACGGCGGTCACCGTCGTGCTGCGCTCCTGCCTGGCGCCGCTCGTCCTCTTCGGTCTGGGGCGGCTCACCGGCATCGCCGTACCCGGCGTCTTGCTGCTGCTCTCGGCCATGCCCGTCTCCTTCTACTCCCTGATCGTCTCGACGGTCTTCGACCTCGACAGGGAGCTCGCTCGGCTGATCGTCGCCGTCTCGACGGTGACCGTGATCGCCGGCGTGGTGGTGTGGCAGGGGACCCTTGCCTGAGTTGAAGCAGTGACCGCGACGGGCTCGTGAAGAGGGCGGGCCGAGAAGTCAAAGAGAGGAGATGGCCATCATGATCATCGAGAGAACAGCATCACCGCCAATTGCCCCGAGGGTGCACGCCCGCCCATCGCCTTCGCGACGGACCGTGAGGCGGTCGCGGCTGCGATGCAGACGGCCGGGATCAGGGACCCAGACGAGGCTCGACTCGCCTGGATCAGGGACACGGCGCACCTGGAGCGGATCGCCGTGTCCGAGGCGGTCCTCGACGAGGTGCGGGCCGGCGAGACGCTGCGCCCCGCCGGCCCGCTCTTCCCCCTGCCCTACGACGAGAAGGGCGACCTGCGGTCGCCCTTCTCGTGAATGATCCCCCCTCGCGCGCGGCCCCTCAGGTGACGCATTCGTCGGCATACGGCACGGACTGACTCTCATCCGGCCGAGTCTCCGGTCGACGCCAGGAGGCCGTGCAGCCCCTCCCCAAAGCCCCGGGCCTCCACTCCGCGCATCACGAACTCGGCGACGGCCGTGTCCAGAATCCCGAGTCCTGTGAGATCGGCCAAAGTGGTCTCTTCGTCATCCGTGCGGCCGGTCGCTCTACTTGCGGCGACAGGACCGAGCCCCTGGTGGACGTCGTCTTCGGTCAGCAGACGGTGGAGTCCGAAGGGAGGGCCATGCGTCCTCCCCATCAGGAGTCTGGCCACGCAGCGTTCCTGGGTGGGCCTCCCTGTCGTCCACCGGGCGGTGTTACGGGAGGGCGATCAGGACACCGTCCTCTGACGTTGACCGGAGGTCTTGTCCGGTGTACACATGTTGTGTACTACGTAATGTAGATACGCGCAGCGTGTCCTAGATATCTGGGGCGGAGGTGGTGACGGCTGCGGCCGAGCCCCGCCGACAGGATTCTGTCGACAGAGTAGAGGGGCGGACTCATGGAGAGGTCTCAAGAAGACGGCCCGCAGGAGACGAAGGGCGGGGTGTTCATCAAGCGAATGGATCGGCGGAGGCTTCTGAAGACCGCGGGTCTGGCCGGTGCTGCGCTCGGCGTGGGGTCGGCATTCGGGGGTCTTGCCGGTGCGACCGCGGAGACGGCGGAGGCCCGACGGACCACCGCTCCGGATGTCAGCGGCGACTGCGTGGCCGTCCTCGGCCTGGGAGCTGGGCCGGCCCTCTATGGGGACAAGAACAACACCGGCTTCGCTCTGTTCCACAACGGCAGCGCGTACCTGATCGACTCCGGGGCCGGCACCCCCAAAGCGTTCGCGGCGCTGGGCGTGACGCTCGACAAGGTGAAGGGCGTGTTCTTCACCCACCACCATGTCGATCACACGGCCGGCTACGCAGACCTGCTGTCGCGGGGGTTCTGGCAGTTGGCGGGGACGCTCAGCGTGTGGGGGCCGTCTCTGCCCAAGGTCGGGGGCGTCGACGCGCTCAAGGCCCTGACGGACGGCATCATGGCCGCCTTTGATCCTGGGTACGAGCTGGACTTCTGGGTGAGACCCTATCTCGGGATCCCGCCGTCCGTACCCGCCCCAAGACCCGACGTCGCCATCCACCCGATCGTCTCTGCTGATCCGGCGGCGATCACGGTGATCCCGATCCTGACCGACGACCCCGACATGAGGGTGGAGGCCATCGAGGTCGACCACGATGAGGACTTCGGGACCTGCTACGCCTATCGCTTCACCCTCCTGGACAAGGGGACGCCGACAGGCAAAGTGGTCGTCTTCTCCGGCGACAGGGCGCACTACAACGCAAGGCGTGACTTCAGCGACAGCTCGCCCTACTACGCCGAGGGAGGGCAAGGTCACGGGAAGGGGCCGTACTTCCCAGAGCACCCGACCATTGCGGAGTTCCAGGAGGCGTTCAGGAGCTTTGCGGCAGGGGCTACTCTCCTCGTCCATGAAGCGTCGAAGAAGGCTTCGGCGACCCTCATAGCTAGTCCCGAATCTCCGGACGCGGACCTGAAGGCGTTCTATTGGCATCTCGTCGACTCCCACACTGACGTCGGAGAGATCCCGGTCATCGCCAAGGACGCGAATGTGGGCGCCGTGGTGCTCAGCCACTACGGCGACTACACGTGGAAACGTCCCGAGGTGACCAGGCGCATCATTCTCTCCGGTGTGCTGGAGGCCAACGCCAAGGTCGGGTACAGAGGCAAGATCATTGCTCCCATGGAGATGGACGTCATTCGCTTCTAGCCTGCTGAGACCCACACATGGTCCGTGTGGCGAGCCCCCGCCCTGATCGCAGGGCGGGGGCTCGTGCCGTTCTGGGTTCCAGCAAACGCCTGAGTGGCTGGGATTCCCTGGTCAGGTGTGGAGCGCAGTGGAGGCGGCGAGAACGGAGACCTCAAGTCTCGAGCCGCCGTGCCCACCTATCCGTAGCCGCTGCTCGTTGACCGCAACTCGCTCCGCGGTCCATGGGTCGTCCTCGGTACCAGGGTACGGCAGCAGCCTCGGGAAGTCGGAGGATGCCACGTGGACGCGCAGACAGTGATCCGTGCGGACTCGGTAGCCGACGTGCCCCAGGCTGACCGTCGCCAACGAGTCCTGAGACGCACCGCGGATGAGGGCGGCGCCGTCGCAGACCCGACGGGTGCGGCCATCTGGAAACACATCGAGCAGTCGCACCACAAGGTGCATCGACGGAGCCGATGACCCGACCTCGAGCACCGCGACCACCGGCCCGGCCAGGTCGATCGGCGTGCGCAGTGGCTCGGACGTGAAGACCAGCACGTCGGGTCTCGCCTCCACGGTCCGGTCGTCGGGAGGGTCGGCAAGAGCAAGCATGGGCTCGCTTGGCGGAGTCGGCACGAGGTCGTTCGGGTCGTGGATCCAGGTGCGGACCGTCGACAGCGGGGAAGGTCGCACACTGAGCGAGCCTTGCGATGACCTCCGGTCATGCCCGGTGGCCTGGGTCAGGAACAGGACACGTGTCACACTCTCCGGCGGGGGCCAGCATGGGCTGACCTGCTGATCCGCGCCGGTGAGCTGCCAGCGCACGCGTGGCGCAGTCCCGCCGGCCTCTCCCTTCAGGTGCTGGTCGTAGAAGGCGAGGGAATCGCCCACGTGCTCGCCCAGGCGTCCGGTCATCGTCTCGATGAACTTCTCTGCCATCTGGACGGGACCGATGGGAGGGTCCGTCCACTCGTTGTGCAGGTGGTCGGTCGCGTGCATCACCAGGTGCTGAGGAGCCGGCGAGGAGACGCTGGCGATCGACCAGTCCTGCATCTGACCGTGGCGGAACTGATCCCACCATCCGCCGATGTGCAGCGTCGGGACGTGGTTGTACAGAGAGGGCAGCCCTTGGCGGAACAGGCGTTCGGACGACACCGCGAGGGGATCCGACACCCACGTATCCAGGCTGGCCGAACGCTCCCCCTCGAGCGGCCCGCACAGCACATCGCGGAGTGGGCGTGTCGCCCAGTCCAGCGACGACGGCTCCAACAGGTACGTGCCACCATCGACCCAGCAACTCCCGGCCCATAGCACCCACGGGACGAGCTCGAAGACGCCTTGACGGAAGAGCCATCCATCCAGCACGTTCGCCGAGGTGTTGCGCACGACCATGGCCGCCAGAGCAGGATGTCCGCTCGCCGCCGCGGCCCACTGGGTGAACCCTGCGTACGATTCACCCCAGGTCCCGACGCGGCCCGAGCACCACGGCTGCTGGCGCAGCCATTCGAGTGTGTCGTAGCCGTCGTTCATCTCGTGGACGAACGCCTCCGCACGACCTCCCGAGCGGAACTTGCCACGGGTGTCCTGGGCGACGAACGCGAAGCCGCGGTCGGCGAACCACGGCCCGACGAAGGGGGTCAGGTGCTCTCGGGACGACTTGTCGTACGGCCACCGCAGCAGGACGGCGGGAACCCGACCCCGATGGGAAGGGAGGTAGAGGTCTGCACTGAGTCTGACCCCGTCACGCATCGGGATCGAGACCTCGGTGGCGAGGTCCGGGATGGGCGCCGGCGGCACGACGTTCGGCTTCACGATTCCCTCACGCCCTCATGTCCCGGCGCCTCGCCTTGAGACCGAGGCCCGCCTTGGACTTCGTGGAGCACCTCGAGAATGACGCGGTCACGGATGCGGAGGTCGCAGTCACGCTGCGTCGTCCACGCCACCCTTCTCCGTGAAGGCCTCGACGATGCCGATCGCCGCCGCGGCCAGGGCGCTGTACCCGTCGGCGGAGGGGCGGAGCGGAGCGTCGGGATCGACGCGCCTGCGCAGGAGGTAGCCGGATTCCAGCGCTTCGATGGCCCAGACGAGATCCTCGATTGTCCGTCCCGGCCGCAGGCGACGTCCGGCGTAGGCGACGATCGTCGAGAGCAGCTCCCCCGTGTTCTGCATGTACCTCTCGTTGGTCGAGCTCTCACTCGCAGTCAGGTCCTGGGGCGCCATCAAGGCCTCGAGCCCGATCATGAGGAACAGGGCCGGCTCGGCGAACGCTTCGTTGAAATCGACCTCGATCGTCTCCGCCAGCACCCGTTGCCAGGGTAGCTGCTGCGCCAGCGCGCTCAGCACGGCGCTGCGGACTCGCTCAATCCCGGGTTCCACCGTAGCTTCGAGCACGTGTGCGGTGAGCTCCACCTGGAAGTCGAGCTGGCTCGGCCAGATGTTGTAGGCGGCGCCCGTCGTCATCTTCCCCGCCTTCGGGCTGGCGGCCTGTTGTTTCCGGTTGGCCTCCTCGATGACATCGGTGAGCAGGACGCCGGCGAGTGGGTTGAGGGACCCCGCTCCGTTTCCGGTGATCCGGTCGGCTAGGAGACGTACGGCCGTGTCGAGGAGGAGCTTGCGGGTCTCGTCGCGTGTCCGTCTACGCACAGTGACCCCTTCTGTCGATTTACAGGCTGCGGCGCAAGGATAGCCCCCTGCGGTGCGACACGTCGATGGCGCACGCGCGCGACTCCGGCATCGTCGGTGCTGCTAGGTGGGTCGTGACACGAGCTCGATGACCACTCCGTCAGGATCGCTCACGTACGCGCATGCGACGTTGTGCCAGGGGGAGCCGGGCGCCTCGAAGTGGACGACGCGCCGCGAGATGATCGACGCGCCGGTGTCCTCCAGCTGTGCGAGAACCGCAGGGACGTCGTCGACGCCTAGTGAGATGTGGACGTTGCCTACCTGGCGGCCCTCGCGGTGCAGCGGCAGCCCGCTGGGCACGCGGTACTCGATCAGTTCGAGGATCCTCCCATCGCCGGAATCGAGATCCGCGCAGTCGAGCTCGGCGCCGTCGTATCCGACCAGGTCGGCGATGTCCGCGTCGGCGACGAGCTCCCGGTCGATCAGCGTCAGCCCCAGCCTACCGCAGTAGAAGTCGAGCGCCCTGTCCAGGCTCGACACGGTGATGCCGACGTGGTCCATGCACTTGATCACTGCGTCTCTCCCTCCTCCGTGAACGCTTCCACGATCCCTACGGCCGCGGCTGCCAGCGCGGTGATGCCCTCAGCGTCCGGACGCATCGGGACCTCGGGTGCCAGGCGAGCCCGCAGAACGTAGCCGATCCCCAGGGCCGCGGTCGCCCCTACCACGTCGTCCATGCTGCGCCCGGCCCGCAGCCGGCGGCCCGAGTAGCGGACTGTGGCCGCGACAAGCTCTCCGGTCTCGGCGAGGTAGCGCATGCTCGCGGCTTGCGCTGCATCGACCAGTTCCTCGCGCGTCGCAAGCGCGCCCAGGCCGATCCTGACCAACATCGCAGGCTCGGCCAGCGCCCCTCCGAACTCGGCCTCGATGGCCGCGCCGAGGACGGCCCTCCAGTCGAGCTTCCTGGCGAGCCCGTCCATGGTCACGGCGCGCATTCTCTCCGTCCCCGGGGTGGCGGCGAGGTCGAGGACGTGCACCATGAGGTCATGCTGGAAGTCAGCCTGGGTGGGCCAGATGTTGTAGGCGGCCCCCGTCGTCATCTTGGGAGAGGTCGGGCCTGCGGTCGCGAGTGTCGCATTGGCCTGGTCGATCACCTCGGTCAGCAACAGCCCCGCCAACGGGTTGATCGAATCGTCGCCGTCTCCCGCGATCCTGGCGACCACCAGACTCACGGCCGCATCGAGGAGCAGCAGACGCGTCTCGGCGCGCGTCCTTCTCCGGTAGCCCGATCGTGATCCCCCACCTATTGACAATCTCCCAGCCACGGCGCGAAGATATCACATTCACGCTGCACGCAATACGTAAGTTGCAAACGCATATCGAAAGGGGTCCACCTCGGACGACTCGTGTGGCGGCGGCATCCGCGGACGGCAGACATGGCGGACCGGAAGCTACCGGAGCAGCCTTGACCTCACAGGAGAGGAGCCATGAACGACACTAGGCACAACCGCACGCGACGCCTGTCTGTAGGTCTCGTGGTCGCGGTGGTCGTCCTGATCAGCTTGCTCGCGTCAGGATGCGGCGGATCGAGCTCGGGTGGGTCAAGTGCGGGCGGCGGCTCGGCCAGCCCCAGCGGTGACCAGCCGATATACCGGCTGGGCTCCAGCATGGCCTACGACTCGCTCAACCCCTTCGTCGGCTTCCTCGCCCAGGACTACGCGGCCTGGATGCTGATGTACCCCAACCTCGTGCAGTACTCCAACGACCTGGAGGCCGAGCCCGACTTCGCCGAGTCCTGGACGACCAGCGCTGACGGCCTCACCTGGACGTTCACGACGCGCTCGGGGGCGACCTGGTCCGACGGCCAGCCGCTCACCGCCAAGGACGCCGCCTGGATGATCAACACGGTCGTGAGGCTCCAGGGTGGTTCCGCGGCAGTGCTCGCCCCGTTCGTCCCCGGCATCGAGAAGGCGACGGCCGTCGACGACACCACCCTCGAGGTCAAGCTCGCCAAGCCCTCGCCGGCGCTGCTCGCGAACCTCTTCCAGCTGCCGATCCTCCCGGAGCACTCCTGGGCCAAGTACGCCAAGGGCGACGGCGCCAAGCTCAAGACGGTGAGCATGGACCCGGCCGACGGACCGGTGGTCGTGGCCGGCCCGTTCACCATCGAGAAGCTCGACTACAAGGGCACCACCATCTTCAAGCGGGTGGAGACCTTCTACGGCCCCAAGCCGCTGATCACCGGCTACGGCTTCCAGGTGTTCACCAACGCCGACGCCTCCATCCAGGCGCTGAAGAGCGACCAGGTGGACTGCGTCTCCTTCCTGCCGCCGGCGTCGGCGGGGGCCATCAAGGGCGACCCCAAGCTCGAGGTCCAGGGCTTCGGCGACGCCATCCCGTCGCTGCTCTTCGTCAACTACTCGAAGAACAACACCAGGCACGCGGAGCTCAACCAGGTGGAGGTACGCCAGGCGCTCGACCTGGCGATCGACCGCGAGGCCATCATGAAGAGCGTCTTCATGGGCTTCGCCGAACCCGGGGGCTCGCTGCTCATCAACCAGTACGTGCCGCAGTTCCTGTCGGCGCAGGTGCCGGTGACGCAGCGCGACGTGGCGAAGGCCAACCAGCTGCTCGACGACCTCGGCTACGCCAGGGACAGCGACGGCATCCGCGTCGCCAACGGCCACAAGATGGAGTACGAGATCCTCATCTGGGCCATCGCCGTCGCGCAGGACGGCCGCCTCGCGGACACGCTCAAGCAGAACTTCGCCGAGATCGGCATCGGCCTGAAGAAGAAGGTCGTCGACAACCCGCCGGCGGTGATCAACGGCGGCGCCAAGCCCTACTCCGACTACGACATGACGCTCTCCGGCTACGGCCTGACCCCCGACCCGGACTGGTCGCTCATGATCTCGACCAGCCAGATGCTCGGGGTCTACAACGTGGCCGGCTACTCCAACCCCGAGTACGACAAGCTCTGGTCCCAGCAGACCAGCGAGATCGACCCCGCCAAGCGCAAGCAGATCATCGATCAGATGTCCGCGATGCTCCTGGACGACGTGGTGACCCACAACATCTGCTACATGCAGGTTGTCACGGCCTGGAACAAGAAGTGGCAGGGCGTGCCCGCCGGCGGCACGCCGTTCGGCTACTACGCCTACCTGAACAAGACCCAGTTCAACTCCCTGGCGGTGCAGCAGTAGTGAGATCCACCCATGGGGGCGGCCCGCGGGCCGCCCCCATGGGTGGGGTGCGCGGGCGCCACGAGCACGCACCGGTTCGTGCGTCTGGTGAAACACGGGCGCGAGGCCCTGTCTGGCAGTGGCCTTCGTTCGGCCGGGTGCTCTGGAACGCTGCCATGGCCATCGGACGGGCACTGACGATATCGACGCTTGACACCCCGTCCGCTTCAGCGTAAAGATGCCACATTCTGCGTAATCTCACTACGTAAACTCTCTTGAGACCGAGCTGGCGCCGATCTATCGCCGAGATCCGAAGGCGAGGGAGATGGACTGGATCCGCAAGTCATCATCCGCTCGAACAGACAGAGGCAGTGAGAGAAAGATGGGGGATGCGCCTTCAGGTCCTGCCACTACCGCGGCGGGACGGAGTCCGATAGGCTGGCGGCGCGGTAGCCATCTCGACGACCAGGGCCGGACGACGTGGCTGCGGGCCGCTAGGGGCGACCTTTGAGCAAGCGCCAGCGCTTCATCCTGCGGCGCGCCGGGAGCGCGCTCATCATCGCCTTCATCGCGGTGAGCTTCAGCTTCGTGCTGTTCCGCGCGCTCCCGGGCGACGCTGTCAGCAACATGACCCGCGTGCCCAACGTCACCGAAGCCACACGCGAGGCGCTGCGCCGCCAGTTCGGCATCGACAAGCCGCTGACCACGCAGTACGCGCTCTACCTGAAGCAGCTCGCGCGCGGCAACCTGGGCGTGTCCTACCAGACCCAGCAGCCGGTGTCGCGCGAGGTCTGGCGCTCCGTGCGCAACACCGTCCCCATGGTCCTCCTCGGCACCGTCGTCGCCATCCTCGTCGGCACCTGGATCGGGGTCTCCGCGGCGTACCGCCAGGGCGGCGCCCGCGACCGGGTGATCACCGGCGCGGCCATGATCATCTACGCGCTCCCGGTGCAGTGGCTGGGCCTGCTGCTGCTCGTCTGGCTGGCGCGCTGGCTGCCGACCAGCGGCATGAGCGACCCCTACCTCTTCGACGCTGACTTCCTCACCACGGTCGGCGACCGGCTCAAGCACATGCTCCTGCCCGCGACCTGCGTCGCGCTCATGCTCTTCGGCTCGTTCGCGCTCGTGGTCCGCAGCTCCCAGCTCGAGGCGCTCGCCGATGACCACGTGCTCACCGCGCGGGCGAAGGGCTACCGCAACCGCCGCGTCGTCTGGCGGGAGGGGTTCCGCTCGGCGATGCTGCCGCTGGTCACCCTGTCCACCCTGACGCTCGGCTGGCTGATCGGCGGCGTGCTGCTGGTCGAGGCCGTGTTCAGCTGGCCCGGCGTCGGGCTCGCGACGGTCCAGTCGGTCTCGGCCCGCGACTACCCGATGCTGCAGGGGCTCTTCCTCGTCATCACCGTCTCGGTCGTGGGCTTCAACTTCCTCGGCGACGTGCTGCACGCCGTGCTCGACCCGAGGGTCGCGGAATGAGCAGCATGCGCCGCGTGCTCGCCCGCAAGACGGTGCTCGCCGGCCTCGTCATCGTCGCCCTCTTCACGTTCGTGGCCGTGTTCGCCCCGCTGCTCGAGCCCTACTCTGTGGACAGGCCGAGCGGACCGCCCTTCGCGCCGCCCTCGGCGTCCCACTGGCTGGGCACCGACGACGCCGGCGTGGACATGCTCTCGCTCGTCATCGCCGGCGCCCAGAACTCGATGCTGGTCGGCTTCGCCGCCGCCTTCGTCGCCGTGCTCATCGGTGGCACCCTGGGCATCATCGCCGGCTACAAGGGCAGCTGGGGCGAGACCACGGTGACGGGAATCACCGACTTCTTCCTCGTGATCCCGGGACTGCCGCTGATGATCGTGCTCGCGGCCCTCTTCGGGCAGACGATCTACCACATCGTCCTGGTCATCGGCCTGCTCGCCTGGATGAGCGTCACCTACGTGGTGCGCGCCCAGGTGCACACCCTCAAGGAGCGCGGCTTCGTTGCCCGGGCGCGCTCGCTCGGTGCCGGGGACCTCTACATCATCCGTCGCCACATCCTCCCCCACGTGGCCCCGCTGCTCGTCGCCCAGACGGTGCTCACCGTCGCCTCGGCGGTGTTCTTCGAGGCGGCGCTCGCCTTCATCGGCCTGGGCGACCCCGAGCGCATCTCCTGGGGCACGATCATCCAGAACGCCTTCCTGCACTCGGCGGTCTCCTACGGCGCCTGGTGGGCGATCGTCCCGCCGGGCGTGTGCATCGCCCTCGTCGTGCTCGGCAGCTTCCTCATCGGCCAGGGCGTCGAGGAGGCCATGAACCCGCGGCTCGGGCACGCCCACGTCGCGCCGAAGAGCTTCCGCCTGCGGCGCGCCACCTCGGAGGACGAGGCGTGAGCGGCGTCCTCGAGCTGTCCGGCCTGCACGTCTGGTTCGACGCCCCCGACGGGCGCTACGCCCACGCCGTCCGCGGCGTCGACCTCTCCATCGAGCGTGGTGAGCGGGTCGGCATCCTCGGCGAGTCGGGCTGCGGCAAGACGACGCTGATCCTCGCCGCCATGGGTCTGCTGCCCTCCTTCGCCAGCGTCGCCGGCAGCGTGCACCTCGACGGCCTCGACGTGCTCGCCGGCGGCGAGGCGAGCGCGCGCAGCGTGCGCTGGACCCACGCCGCCATGGTCTTCCAGGGGGCGATGAGCGCCATGAACCCGGTCTACCGGGTGGGCAAGCAGATCGCCGACCCGATGGTCTTCCACCACGTCTGCCCGACCGCCGAGGCGAAGCGCCGCACCACCGAGCTGCTCGAGCTCGTCGGCCTGCCCGCCTCGACGGCCAAGCGCTACCCGCACGAGCTCTCCGGCGGCATGCGCCAGCGGGCGGTGATCGCCATGGCCCTCGCCTGCGAGCCCAAGGTGCTGTTCGCCGACGAGCCGACCACGGCTCTCGACGTCGTCGTCCAGGCGCAGATCGGCGACCTCCTCGCCGAGCTCAGCGAGCGGCTCGGCCTCGCCCTCGTCATGGTCACCCACGACATCGGCATGATTGCCGAGACGGCGGCCCGCGCCGTGGTCATGTACGCCGGCGTCGTGGTCGAGGACGGCGCCACCCTCGAGGTGCTCACCGCACCCCGCCACCCCTACACGCAGCTGCTCCTCGAGGCCACGCCGGTGGTCAACCGCGAGCGCCCGCTGGTCTGCATCCCGGGCACCCCGCCGCGCCTCGACGAGGCGGTCAGCGGCTGCGCCTTCGCGGCGCGCTGCCCGCACGCCTTCGCGGCCTGCGCCACCCGACCGGCGCTGCGCGGCGACGGCCACACGGCCGCCTGCCACGCGCTCGAGCAGGGACGGCTCTCGTGACGCTGCCTCCGACCCCCCCGGACGAGGGCCACCTGCTCGAGGTCTGCGACCTCGCCGTCCACTTCACCCTCAAGCGTTCGCTCTCTGACCGCCTCGCCGGGCGCGGCGGCAGCGTCGCCTACGCGGTCGACGGCGTCTCGCTCTCCCTCGATCGCGGCGAGCTCCTCGCCCTCGTCGGCGAGTCGGGCTCGGGCAAGACCACCCTCGCCCTCGCCGCCCTGCGCCTCATCGACCCGACCGCCGGCCGGGTGCTGCTCGAGGGCCGCGACGTGACCGCCCTGTCGCGTAGCGAGCTGCGCCCCCTCAGGCGGCGCGCGCAGCTCGTCCACCAGGACCCCTACGCGGTGCTCGACCCGCGCCTGCGCACCTACGACCTGGTCGCCGAGGCGCTGCGCATCCACGGCTACCGCCAGACCTCCGCCGCCGAGGAGCGCGACGCCGTCCACGACGCCCTCGCGAAGGTCGGCCTCACCCCGGTGGAGAGCTTCGCCAGCCGCTACCCGCACCAGCTCTCCGGCGGCCAGCGCCAGCGGGTCGCGATCGCCGGCAGCCTCGTGCTCGGCCCCAGCCTCCTGGTCGCCGACGAGCCGGTCTCGATGCTCGACGTCAGCGTGCGCGCCGGCGTCCTCGAGCTGCTCGACCGCCTGCGCGACGAGGAGCGCCTCGGCATCCTCATGATCACCCACGACCTCGCGACCGCCGCCCACGTCTCCGACCGCGTCGCGGTCATGTACCACGGCAACCTCGTCGAGCTCGGCCCGGCGCGCACGGTGATCGACCACCCGCAGCACCCCTACACGCAGGCCCTCATCAACGCGGTGCCGCGCGTGCACCGCGAGGAGCAGCGCGTGCGCACCCTGCCCGGTGAGCCGCCCGACGCCTCCCACGTGCCCCCCGGCTGCCGCTTCCACCCGCGCTGCCCGCTCTGCGAGGAGCGCTGCCGGACGGAGGTGCCGGCGCTCTTGCCGGCGGCCGGTTCGACAGGGGTGGTGGTGGCGTGTCACCTGAGGAACGTCGCAGAAGCTGTCCCGCCTGCGGTGGCCGCGGGGCCCAGCGCCCTCTGACGCCCGGCATGGCCCGCATTCCCTTGAGCAGGCACCAGTGCCGTGTCGAAGGACGACGTCGTGGACCCGGATCCAGTCCGTCAGCGTGACGCGAACGGCGAGCAGACGCTCCGGTGGACTGCCACCTGGCTCGTGCGCCACGCGCGGATGGAGGAGTCGCTGAGATGACACGAACGGATGCCGCACCTCCGGCTGAGCCGCGCCCCGTGCGGATTCGTGCCGCCGGCGTCGAGTACGAGGATCCCTTCGCGTGGCTAGAGGAGGAGAGTGAGGAGACACTCGCCTGGCAGCGCGCGCAGGACGCAGTCGCGGAGCGCGCGCTTCGCACGGCGCCTGGGTTCGCCGAACTGCGCGAGCGCCTCGGGGCGCATCTCGGCTCGATCCGTATGACCGCTCCCCATAGCTGCGGCGGTCGCTGGATCCGCCTCGCCGGCGACGAGCTCGGCCAGCGACTCGAACTGGCCGACGACCCCGCCGGCCCGTGGCGCACGGTCCTCAGCGCTGCCGGATTCTCGGAGCCCGGCCGCACGGCCTCGCTCGACTGCTTCTTCCCGTCGCCCGACGGCCGCTGGATCGCTTTCGGCCTCTCCTGGGGCGGCGACGAGCGGTGGATCCTCCGCCTGCTCGATCTGGATCGCGAGGTCGTGCTGCCGATCGTCGTGCCGGACGCTGAGTTCACGCGGCTGGCCTGGCTGCCCGACTCGAGCGGATGCTACTTCCCAGTTGGGGAGTTCGACTTCGAAGAACCTCGGGACCTCTTCTTCCTGGGAATGGGAGGCGCGGAGGCTTCACGCGACGTGCTTCGGGATCTCGGCCTTCACGCTGGGCGCGCCGACCTGGGGATCGGATACACCCCCCAGGTCTCGGTCGACGGCCGCTGGCTGACCGTCGCGGGGAACGGCAACGGGGGCCGGGTCCGGCTCGCGCGCCGGCTCCCGGAGGGGGAGTGGTTCGAGGTGCTCGAGTGCGCCACCGAGACCCGCGCCTACGGGTTCGTCGACGGCGACGACTACGTCGCCGTGACAAGCGAGGATGCGCCCAGGGGACGGCTGGTGCGCTTCCCCCTCGCTGCTGGCCGCGACCGCGCGACGTGGACCGAGCTGCTGCCCGAATCGGACGAGGTACTGGTGAGCGTCGATCACGTCGCCGGCCACTACGTGGTCTGCAGCATGGCGGACGCCGCTGCGCGCGTGCGGATCTACGACCGGTCCATGACGCTCGTCGACGAGCTGGCGCTGCCGGGACGCGGCGTGGTCGCCGAGCACGCGAGAGGCGCGACCTACAAGCTGTTCCCTCCGACGGACGGAGGCAGCCTCGTCGTGTGCGGTGACGCCTTCACCTTCACGTTCACCGCTCCGGGGCTCTCGCCGGCGACCTACCTCTACGACGTTCCCGCACGCGAGCTCCGTGTCCTCGAGCCGCCGCGGCACGTGCTCGACGTCGTCGACGAGCTGCGGCGCACGCCCGCTCGCGACGGGAGCGAAGCAGCCTACACGCTGGTGCGCCGCGGCGACGCCGACCTCTCCCAGCCGCGGCCCACCCTGATCCACGGCTTCGGCGGCCTGGGCATCGCCTTCGTCCCGGGCTACCTCGGCAAGCTGGCCCCCTTCGTCGAGGCCGGTGGCGTCGCCGTCCTCGCGCACGTGCGTGGGGGTGGGGAGTTCGGCGAGCGCCAGTGGTGGGAGGCGCGCGGGGAGCGCAGGCAGACTACCTTCGACGACCTCTTCGCGATCGCCGAGGCCCTCATCGCCGATGGCGTCACCACGGCGTCCCAGCTCGGTCTCGTGGGCACGTCGAGCGGCGGGACGCTGGCGACGGCGGCGTTGGCCCAGCGGCCCGAGCTCTGGGGCGCGGTCTGCGCGCAGATGCCGGTCGCAGACCTGCTCACGCCCGCGCTCGACGGCTTCGTCTACCTCACGACGGTCGTCGACCACGGCGACCCGAGGACTCCCGATGGCGCGCGGGCACTGGCTCGCTGGTCTCCGTATCAGCATCTGCGAGAAGCCGCCTATCCGCCGGTGCTCGTCTGGGCGGGCGAGGACGACACGCGCCAGGGCGTCTGGCACGCACGCAAGCTCGCGGCTCGGCTGCAGCA
>CAIXSE010000869.1 GCA_903921965.1 uncultured Thermoleophilia bacterium
AGCTTGGCGGCCGCCGTCTTGCTGCCGCGGGCGTCGAAGTAGTGCCGCGGCCACGGCCCCAGCTCGCGCGGCTCGCCGGCCGCGAACGTGGCCGGACGCCCCACCGGCCCCTTGCCGAGCGGCAGGATGAAGCGGCTCAGGCCGACGCCGATGAGGGCCGCGCCCCGCAGCGGCGGCAGCTGCTCGACGAAGCGCCGGTCGATGCGGAAGCTCTGCCCGTGGCTCGCGAGGGTGTAGGCCGCCGTCACCGGCGCCCCCAGGCTCCGCAGCTGCCGCGTCCACGACTCGTCGCTCACCAGCGCCTCGCGCGCCGTGGAGTCGCCGAACAGCAGCGCCACCGGGCGCTTCGGCGGCTGCGCCCGGAGGAGGCCGACGACCTGCCAGGCGTGCCGCCACTCGCCGACCTTGAGCGCGGGGTCGACGAGCGGACCCCTGGCGGGGAGCAGCGCGCGCGACGGCCTCCAGACGGAGGCGGAGGGGAGCGGCGCGGGCATCGCGGGAGACGCCGCGACGGCAGGGGAGGCGGCCGGCGCGGGAGACTCCGCGACGGCGGGAGAGCCGGCCGGCGCCGGGCTCGCCGGCGGCGGGGCACCCGCGGCGCCCGTCCCGGCGGAAGGGTCCTCGCCGAAGGCCAGCGCGGTGGCGAGTGCGGTGCCGGCGGCGCAGGCGACCAGGGCGACCGCGAGGACGGTCCCGAGGACGGCCTTTCGCCGGCGCGCCGTGCCGGACGGACGAGGCGTCATACGGCCATGATACGGAGTCGCGCGTGGGGCGTCACGCACGCTCCGGGCGTCGCCGGGCGAGGCGGCCGCGGCGCCGCGTCCCCGCCACGCGACGGCACGGCGTTGGACCGCCTCCCGCCGGCGCTGATAGCGTGCCTCTCATGAGCACCGTGGACGCACCTGTCGCCGCGCCGCTGGCCGGCCTCACCGACGAGGAGGCGGCGCGCCGGCGCGCCGCCGGCCAGGGCAACGACGTCGTCGTGAGCGCCGCGCGCACGTACGGCCAGATCATCCGCGAGAACGTCTTCAACTTCCTGAACAACCTCTTCTACGTCCTCGGCGTCCTCCTCCTCGTGCTCGGCAAGCCGCTCGACGCCTTCGCCGTGGTCTTCGTCATCAGCACCAACACCGTCATCAGCCTGTTCCAGGAGGTCCGCGCCAAGCGCGTGATGGACAAGATGGCGATCCTGATGCGCCCGAAGGCGGAGGTCGTGCGCGACGGGGTGGTCGTGGAGCTCGACCCGTCGCAGGTCGTCCTCGGCGACGTCCTGCGAGTGCAGCCCGGCGACCAGGTCGTGGTCGACGGGCCGATGGTCGGCGAGGGGCGCATGGAGGTCGACGAGTCGCTGCTCACCGGCGAGTCGGACCTGGTGCGCAAGCGCCCCGGCGACGAGCTCATGTCTGGGAGCTTCTGCGCCACGGGCGGCGGCTACTACGAGGCCGCCCGCGTGGGCCTGGACAGCTACGCCAACAAGCTCACGGCCAAGGCCAAGGCCTTCAAGCGCGAGCTCACGCCGCTGCAGAAGCAGATCCTCGTCATCGTCCGCATCCTGCTGATCGTCGTCATCGTCTTCATGGTGCTCGTCTGGGTGCGGAACGTGCTCGTCGACATCCCGTTCGTGGAGAGCGTGCGCATGTCCACCGTGATCCTGGCGCTGATCCCCAACGGCCTCGTGCTGTCGGTGGCGCTCACGTACGCGCTGGGCGCCGTGCGCCTGCTCGGCAAAGACATGCTCGTGCAGCAGTTCAACGCCGTCGAGAGCCTGAGCAACGTCGACGTGCTGTGCACCGACAAGACGGGGACGCTCACCTCCGGCGTGATCAGGTACGAGGAACTGGACGCGCTCGGCGGGGACGGGGAGCGCGCGAAAGCGCTGCTCGGGGAGTTCGCGGCGAGCACCACCGACGCGAACCGCACGATCGAGGCGCTGCGGACGGCGTTCCCTGCGGCCGCAGGGAAGCCCGCGCACGAGGCGCTCTTCTCGTCGGAGCGCAAGTGGAGCGGGATCGCCTTCGACGCCGGCGAGGCGCGCGGGACGTACGTGCTGGGCGCGCCGGAGATCGTCGCGACGGCGCTGCGCGCCGGGGCCGCCGACTGGCGCCGGCGCGCGGACGAGTGGGCGGGGCGCGGCCTGCGCGTCGTGCTGTTCGCCGGGCGGGCCGAGGCGCTCGCCTTCGGCGAGCCGGACGGCCCGCCCTCGCTGCCCGCCGGCCTCGAGCCGCTCGCCGTCGTCTGCCTGAGCGACGAGCTGCGCCAAGGCGTCCGCCAGACCCTGGAGGAGTTCAGCGACGCCGGCATCGACGTGAAGATCATCTCGGGCGACAACCCGAAGACGGTGTCGGCCCTGGCGATGCAGGCGGGCCTGCAGGACCTCAAGCGCCGCGAAGGCGTGGACTCGTACTGCGACATGCTCCACGCCCGGCAGGCTGATGCACGGGCGGCCCGCGCGGGCGACGACGGCGGCGCTGCGGACGGGACCGGCGGCGGTGCGGATCCTGCGGCCACCGCCACACCCGGGCTCGCCTCCGTCTCCGGCCAGGAGCTCGCCGCGATGACGCCGGAGGAGTTCGCCGAGGCGGCCGACGGCGCCAGCGTGTTCGGCCGCGTCACCCCCGAGCAGAAACAGGACCTCGTCGACGCCCTCCGCGACCGCGGCCGCTACGTGGCCATGATCGGCGACGGCGTCAACGACGTGATCGCCCTCAAGCAGGCCAACGTGGCCGTCGCCATGCAGGGCGGCAGCCAGGCGGCGCGCAGCGTCGGCGACCTCATCCTCATGAAGGACACCTTCGCACCGCTCCCGTTCGCCTTCCGCGAGGGCCAGCGCATCATCAACGGCATGAACGACATCCTGCGCATCTTCATGGTGCGCATCTTCTTCAAGGCGGCGATGATCGGCATCGTCACCGCCATCGGGGGGTTCCCGTTCGCGCCGCGCCAGTCGGCGCTGCTCTCGTGGTGCGGCGCCACCATCCCGGCCATCGCCTTCGCGCTGTGGGCGCAGCCCGGCCCGACGCCCAAGGTCGGCCTGTTCAAGCTGCTGGCGCGCTTCGTGATCCCCACCACGGCGCTCATGACCGCGATCGCGACCGGCGTCTACCTCGCCTGGGCCCTGCCGGCCAAACACAGCTTCCTCGCCGCGCACCCCGGCGCGGGCCAGGAGGAGATCATCGCGCAGGCGTACCCCGCGGCGATGACGGCGCTCACGCTGTTCGCCTGCTTCTGCGCCATCTTCCTCATCCTGCTCATCGTCCCGCCGAACGACTGGTGGAGCGGCGGCGCCCCCGTGGTGCGCGGCGACTGGCGCATGGTCGGCGTGGTCGCCTTCCTCTTCGTGTTCCTCGCCGTG
>CAIXSE010000870.1 GCA_903921965.1 uncultured Thermoleophilia bacterium
CACTCTTCGCCGAGGGCCGCGACCCGCGTGAGCTTGCGCGCGTCCACCGACGCGCTGGTGGCGTAGGTGCTGAGCCCCCCCAGCAGGCCGGCCGCGCGCGCCGCGCGCGCGGCGTCGGCCACGGCGCGGTAGACGCCTTCGCGCCCGCGCCCCCGGTCGTGCTCGGTCTCGTCCGGATCGTCAAGGCTGAGGTGGATGCCGTACGCACCTGCCTGCCTGGCTGCGGCGAGCCGCTCGGGCGTGGCGTCGAGGCCGTTGCAGAAGAACTCGGCGACGGCCCTGTCTTTCGGGACGGCCGCGATGAGCTCGTCGAGGTCGCGGCGCAGCAGCGGCTCGCCGCCGGTGAAGGTGACGACCGAGGTGCCCAGGCCGACGCACTCCCCGATCACCCGCTTCCACGTGGCGGTGTCCAGCGGCGGCCTGTCGTGCGGCCGCAGGGCGGCGCTGCAGTGCACGCACTTGAGCTGGCAGGCGTCGGTGACGGCGAGTGTGGCCGCCATGGGCGTGCGCCGGTCGATCGTGCGTGCCCTCAGGTGGTTCTCGAGCTGGTGGTTGTGGGCTCCGCTGGGGATGGGCGGGATGTAGAGGGAGTAGATGTAGCTGTCGCCGCTGACGCGCACCGGACGCAGCAGGTTGAACCAGGCGAAGTACGTGAGCACCGACGTCCTGAAACCGAGCGGTGCGGGGCCGGAGATCCTGTAGCGGATGCGACCTCCCGCGGCGCGGACGTCGAGTGTGACGTCGCGCAGTTCGGGCGTGTGGTCGAAGCGGTAGATCAAGACGCACCCCCGTCCGTGCTTGGAGTGCGCACATGGTATCCGATACACGACCGTCGGTGGGAAGGACGACGTAGCTTACGCGCGGAACACCACCGCCGGATCGACGCGCGCGATCTTGCCCAGCGGGGCGATCGCCGCGAAGAGACCCATGAACAGTGCCGCCACTCCCACGAGCGCGACGTCGCGGAGCGTGATGTTGGTGACGAACTGCGGCACCCACCGCTCCGCACCGCGGGCCGCCAGGAGCGACACGGCGACGCCCACGGCGTAGCCGGCCAGGGCCGCGAACAGTGCCTGCAGCGCGACCACCACGAGCATCTGGCTCACGCGCGCCCCGACGGCCTTCAGGATGCCGTAGTCGCGCCGGTGCTCGAGGACCGCCGAGTAGATGGTGAGGCCTATCACCATCACCCCGATGAAGAAGCCGATCACGAGGAGCACGCCGATCACGGGCAGGAAGCCCTCGTTGATGACCCGCTGGTTGGCCTTGATCATCCCCGGCAGCGGCTTGACCGTCGCGACTCCTCCCATGGCCTCCACCTGGCTCTGGACGTAACCCTGAGGCGCATCCTTGTCGTACGTGATGAGGAACGCGGTCACGAGCTTCTTGGACTCCATGAGCTTGCGGGCGCGCCAGCGGGTCACGAACCCGTACTGGAACACCACCATGTCTCCGCCCTTGCTGATGCCGGCCACCTGCAGCTTCTGGTGGTTGATGTCCAGGTAGTCGCCGAGTTCGATGCCGTTCTGGCGTGCGAAAACGTCGTCGATCAGGATCTGCCGGTTCGTGATGTCGCGCGTGCCGGCGACCATGGCGATGGGCCCCGGCCCCGGCCCGCGCGCGGCGGGATCGAAGGCGACGACCTTGAGCACCACGTCGCGCCCATCGACCTTGAACCCCATCTGGCGAGCGGCGTACGGGATCACCTGCTTGACGCCGTAGACCTCTTCGAGCCGGTCGCCCATGGCGCGCGGGAGGAGCGAGTACGAGAAGAGCATGTCCGCGGTGCCGTCCTGGATGACCCACGCGTTGACGTCCATCGCGGTGAAGTAGTCGCTGACCTTGGTCTCGTAGGCGAGGTACAGCCCGCGGATGAGGATGATGAGCGCGACCGCGAAGGCGACGCCGCCGACGGAGATGGCGAGGCGGGCCTTCTCTTTCAACAGGTTCTTGCGTGCGAGCGTCAGCATCCCCGTGCCCGATGTGTGGGGCCCCTCCGAGCCTGATACTACCACCCGCCCCGCACGGCGGCCGGGTGCGGAGGGCGGCCTCTCCGGGTGCGGCGCGCCGGTGAGCGCGGCCGTGCGCCGCGCCCGGTTGGGTATACTGCGGCGCACGATGATCAAGACATCGCGTCCAGACGGCACGCTGGTGCCCGACGTCCCGCACTTCCTGCGGATCCTGCCGTACCTCATCCCGAAACGCACCGACGCTTCGGTCTTCCTCGAGCAGGAGTTCGACATCACGCACACGCGCGAGTTCATCCGCGCCTACAACCGGGAGCACCCCGGGACGCTGTCGTTCTTCCAGCTGTTCCTCAGCGCGGCGGTCCGGACCATCGCGCTGCGGCCCAAGCTCAACCGCTTCGTGTCCGGCTACCGGCTCTACCAGCGCAACGAGATCCTGCTCTCGTTCGTCGTGAAGAAGGAGCTGACCGAAGCCGGGCAGGAGTTCCTGGTCACGGTGCCGTTCCGTCCCGACGACACGCTGGCCATGGCGTCGGCCAGGATCGCCGACCACATCGTCCGCACCCAGTCCGGGGATGCGCCCCGCAGCGACGCCGCCAACGTGCTCATGACCAGGCTGCCGTCCTGGATGACCCGGCTCGCGGTCCGCGGCATGATCGGCCTGGACCAGCAGAACCTCATGCCGGGATCCTTCCTCACGTCGCTGCCGTTCTACTCGACGGCGAACATCACCAACCTCGGCAGCGTGGGTGTCGATGCGCCGCTGCACCACATGATGAACGTGGGCACGTGCGGGTTCTTCGTCGCCATCGGCATGGCCCGCAACAGGCCGGTGCTGGACGACGACGGGACGGTGGTGATGCGCGACCGCGTCAGGATCACCTTCACCTTCGACGCGCGCATCGTGGACGGCATCTACTGCGCGCGTGGCATCAAGCTGCTGCGAAGCTTCGTCGAGCGGCCCGAGCAGCTCGAGGAGCCACTGGAGCTCACCCGGGAGCAGCGCGCCGAGCTGATGCTGAAGGCGTAGGCCGGCCGCTCAGGCCTTGAAGACGATCGCCGGATCCACGCGGGCGATGCTCCGCAGCGGGATGACCGCGGCGACGAGCCCCATGGCCAGGGCCGCCACGCCGATCGTGAGGACGTCCTGGAGGACGAGGCGCGTGATGAACTGGGGCACGAAGACCTCGGCGGCGCGGGCCGCGAGCAGAGAGATGCACACGCCGACGAGGTAGCCGGCCGCCGCCGCGGTCAGTGCCTGCACCGCGACCACCGCGAGCATCTGGAGCGGCCGCGCGCCGAGCGCCTTGAGCACGCCGTACTCGCGCCGGTGCTCGAGCACCGCGGAGAAGATGGTGAGCCCGACCACGGCAACGCCGACGCAGAACGCTATCGTGAGCAGCACGCCGAGCACCGGCAGGAACCCCTTCCTCACCGTGCGCTCGCTCTGCTCGACGATCCGCGCCATGCTCTTGACTTCCGCGTGCTCGGAGACGTCGTCCACTCCCGCCGCAACGGTGGCCAGGCTCGTCCCGGGTTGCAGGCGCAACAGATAGGCGTTGACCAGGTCGTCGTCCTTGAGGAGCTTGCGGATGCGGTCGTAGGTCACGAAGCCGGTCTGGTAGGTGACCAGGTCGCCCCCGGAGCTGATCCCCGCCACGGTGAGGTCCTCGCGGGAGATGGTGACGGGGTCGCCGACCTTCAGGCCGTGCTTGTGGGCGAACACTTCGTCCACGATGATCTCGTCGTCGCCGATGTCGCGCGTGCCGGACTCCATCCGCAGCGGGCCGGTGTTCGCCCGGGTCTCACCGGGGTCGAACGCGGTGACGAACAGCACCGCGTCCTCGCCGTCGACCTTGAACGTCAGGTTGCGTGCGACGTAGGGGGTGACCTGGCTCACGCCGGCGACCTTGCCGAGCTTGTCGCCGAGCTTCATGGAGAGGACGGACTCGGTGATCTTGTCGGAGGTGCCGTCTCGCACGACCCACGCGTCGACGTGCATGCCGTCGTAGAAACCGCGCACCTTCTCTTCGTAGGCCAGGTACAGGCCGCGCAGAAGGATCATGAGGGTCACGGCGAACGCGACGCCCCCGATCGAGATGGCCAGCCGGGCGCGCTCCTTGAACAGGTTCTTTCGGGCCAGTGTCCACATGGTCTCAGCGCCCGTCCGGGGCGCGGTCCCCATTCTACCGGCTGGCCGGTCCGCCGCGGTTCATGATTGGCACGTCCCCGACCGATAGAACGGGAGACGGACTTGTGCTGACGGGGGTGCCGGATGACTCGGTCTGACCTGGAGACCACTGAGGACACGCGGGTGGCCGGGATGGGGGGCTGTGAGCGCGGGGGCGCGCACGCGGCGGGGAGGATCGCGTGGGTCTGCGACGATGCGTCGCTGCGGGACCTCTACGCGTTCCGGTACCGCGTGTTCGTGGCCGAGCTCGGCTGGATGCCGCTGGATCACGCCGAGATCCCCGGGCACGTGCACACCGTCGACGGCGTGCGCCTCCTCACGGACGCGTTCGACGAGACCGCCTGCAACTTCGCGGCCTACGACGACGACGGCCAGGTCGTGGGTTCGGTCCGCGTGGTCCTCGATGGCGCGCAGGGACTGCCGCTCGGGCGCTGCTTCTCGCTCGAGGAGTATCGGCAGTCCCGGACGCTGGCAGAGGTCTGCAGGCTCGCGGTCGCCCCGGAGTACCGCCGCGGATCCCTGGCCGCACGCCTCATGCGGACCGCCTGCCAGTACTGCATGTCGTCCGGCGTCACGCACATCCTCGTCGACACCTTCGTCGGCGATGGGGGGCCGGCGCGGATGTACGAGTGGATCGGCTTCCGGCGGATCGGCGGACCGTACCAGGACACGATCCACGTCGGCTGCGACCTTCCCAGCTTCGCGCTCGCGCTCGACGTGGAGGAGGCCCGTGTGGAGGCCCAGTCCACGCGCCCGACCGTCTACCGGTTCTTCACCGACGTCCAGGACGAGACCTTCGAGGCCATGCGGCCGGTCGCGGGGCGCGGCTGACGCACTGCCGCGCCGGCGTCAGAAGTCCATCGGCAGGATCAGGTCCCGCGCGAGGGCGCGGACCAGCTTGTCCGCCTCTTCTTCGAAGTTCCGGCGGCTCAGCGTGTCTGCCTGGCGGGCGAGCGCCTGCGTGTGGCGGTACAGCGAGCGGTTCAGCTCCTCCACGGCCTCCCGGCCGAGCACGATGTGCACGCGCGCCTCACAGTTGGGGCAGCGCATCGTGATGTTCCAGCCGCCGTCGCGGTTGCGCACCCAGTCCTCGGGATAGAGGAACTCGCTCGCGCAGCGGCTGCATACCGACGGGGCCGCCGTGAGGCGGGCCCCGTCGGCCGCGGGTGCGTGAGCGGCCGGCGCGGCGGTCTCGCGGTCGTGCGCGGTCCAGGCGGCCGGCGGCGCATACGCCTCCCCGCCCCGGTGCGAAGGGCCGAACACCACGATCTCCACGGAGCTCCCGTCGGGGAAGATGAAGCGCTCGCGTCTGGGTGTGTCCTTGCGCATCGCCCGCCTCCTTCCGTGTGCCGGGTCCGACTCTCCTACTGGCAGTATCGGAGGGCGCACCCCCGCAATTGAGCGTCGGCGTTGCCTGGACTGGCTACGGCGGGAGGGAACGCGCTCCCGGCGGCGACGGACGCGGCGGCGCGGCGTGTGCCGGCGGCAAGGTCGCCGCGGCTCCCGGCCTCGTCTGGACAGTGCGGCGCGGGGTGGGCC
>CAIXSE010000871.1 GCA_903921965.1 uncultured Thermoleophilia bacterium
AGCTGGTCGCCGTAGCGGCGCACGGCCTCCACCTCGGCGAACAGCCGCGAGGCGGGGCTGGCACGGCAGACCGCGGGCAGCAGCAGCTCGAGCGCGTCGACGGTGGGGCGACCGCCTCCAGCGACAGCATGTGGGGCATGGCTCATGGCCTGCGCGTGTAGTCGGTCAGATCGGCCACCGCCCGGAAATCCGTCTCGCCGAGCAGGTGGCGCTTTAGACGGAGGCGGCGGACCGCAAGGTACCGCGGTCGTCCGGTCGTCGGCGCCCACGCCGCCACCTCGCACGCCGGAGGCTCGCCCGGGCGCAGCGCCACCACGGCCCTGAGCGCCGGAACGAGATCCGTGTCGCCGGAGAACAGGATGCCGACGTCGTACTCGCGACGCACGCACATGAGCACGAAGTCCACAGCGAGCGCCACATCGACGCCTTTCTCCTGCGCAGGACGCAACGGCCACTCGTGCGGATACCGGAGGTCCAGTGCCGCCACGGAGACGAGCCCGTCGCCGTCCCGAAGCCAGTGCTCCGTCTGCCTTCGAAAGGCCGAGTAGGAGCGCACGTCATGGTGCCGACTGGGACGCCCCCGGTAGACCCGTACTCCTGTGAGCACGCCCCCGGCGACCCTTGACGCGCACAGTCGTCCGAGGGCCAGCGGGTCCACTTGCCCCGCCGACGCTGGTGCTCCGGGGTCAACGAACGCCTCACGGGCACGCTGATAGAGGTTCTGCCAGTCCAGGAAGACGCAGACCCTGAGGTCGCGAAGCGGCATCACGCGAGGGGACCAAAGAAAAGCCCCGCCGGTGCGGCATGACCCGGACGGCGGGGAGGATTGGCACCAGTGTAGCGTCCGCACGGGGATCCGCAAGCGGGAATGGGTGGCAGCGCGTTGACGTTGCGCACCGCGTCGCTGGGGTGAGAGGCGCCGGAACGGCGTGCTACGACGGCGAGTGCGGACATGCCTTGACTCTGGCGCCATGGAGCACGCCGCTCAAGAGTGACGATCCGCCGCGTGTGTGGACAATGGCGGCAGCCGCGGTGGCAGCCGGTCTACGCCGACCGATACCCCTCCTCGACGTCCGGCGCGTACTCCGCGATGCCGCTGAGGAAGCCGGGCTTGAGCTGGTCGCCGTAGCGCAGCACGACCTCGGCCTCGGCGAAGAGCCGCGAGTACGGGATGAAGCCACAGACCGTCCGCAGCGACGGCTCGAGCGCGTCGAAGGTGGGGCGGAAGCGCGCCGGGCGCGACGAGTCGCAGACGGACCTCATGAGGCTGGGGTGGAGCGTGACCGGCCCAGAGACGAAAAGGCCCCCGGGGTCGCAACCCCGGGGGGGCCACGGGATGTACCCGTGGGGAAGACAGATCCAGTATCGCGGCAGAGGCCGGGAGCGTCAAGAAGCAGCTGCAAATGTCAACTTTCGGCATGATCAGTGGGAGTGACCCGGGCCGATGTACATCCCTGCGATCAGCCGCTGCTCAAACGGAGGATGGACTCTGCAGGCCCGCTCATCCCGCCAGCTTCTCCGCTGACTCCGTCTGCCGCTGCGACACGACCACCGGCGTCACGTCGCAGCCCAGCGCAAGCGCGACCTCGACCATGGTGCGCAGGGTGGGACTCGATGTGTGCTGCATCAGCTGCGAGACGCGGGCACGCGAGACGCCCAGCCTGCGCGCGAGCTCGGACTGGTTGATGTTCTTCTCCTTCATCACGCGCGCGACGTCGTTCGTGAACGCACTGAGCGCCAGCTCGTGCCTGTACTCAGCCTGGCCGGCCTCGTCACTTGTCAGGTCGTTCAACTGGCCGAGGAGATCACTCATACCTCTCGCCTTCCTTCAGGAACCGTGCGAAGGCCGCCTTCGCGGACCTCATGCACTCATTGAACTTCTGGTTGTTCACGGCCTTGTCCTCGATGCGCACGATCACGAGACCGCGATTCGTCTCGAAGGCGAAGGCCCTGCAGGCCCGCGGGTGATGGACCTTGTACTCACACGCGCGATGCCCCTCTACGCTGTGGAGGCTCAGCCAGCGGAACAACTCCTCGTTCGGCGGAGGGCCATGCTGGTCGACGTCGTCGATTCGAGCCAGCATGACGGGCGCCGTCTCCCGATTCTTCTTCAGGTACTTGAGAGGCTGGCACTGACCCGAGTCGGTCACGAGCATCCATGTCCTGACGCCTGCCCTCGCAGCTCTCACTGTCGATGGTCCTGTCTGCCTGCGCACAGGCAATCCAGAGTGTAAATAAAAACATTGACAACTGTCCAGCCTGGCTCAGGGTCTTCGAGGCGACAGTCACGCGGGGCCAACCATGCCGGTGGCTCCCTACCGCCCGACTGTGTAGTCGGTGTCGTCGGCCACAGCTCTGAAGTCGGCCTCGCTGAGGAGGTGCCGCTGCAGCCGGACGCTGCG
>CAIXSE010000872.1 GCA_903921965.1 uncultured Thermoleophilia bacterium
CACGGGCGCGGTCCCTGGTCGCGGGCCCGCCGCGGTCACGTGCGCGCGGCGATCCTCTCGGTCCTCGGCGAGGGCCCCATGCACGGCTACCAGATCATGCAGCGGCTCGAGGAGCGCAGCGGCGGGATGTGGCGTCCGAGCCCCGGTTCGATCTACCCCACGCTGCAGATGCTCGAGGACGAGGGCCTGGTCAAGGGCGAGGAGGTCGACGGCAAGCGCGTCTTCTCGCTGACCGAGACCGGACAGAAGGCGGCCGAGGAGAGCAGGGAGAAGCACGGCGCACCGTGGGAGCACGAAGAGGGCCGTGAGGAATCGCCGGGCTTCAGGCTGCGGCGCTCGGTGTTCCAGCTCGGCGCCGCCGTTCGGCAGGTCGGCACCGCCGGCTCGACGGCCCAGGTGGAGCAGACGCTCGCGATCCTGTCCGAGGCCCGCAAGCGCATCTACGCGCTGCTCGCCGAGGGCGAGGAGTGATGTGCGGCGGACGGTCGGGCGACGGGTGCGCCGCAGGGGGCACCCGTCAGTGACCCGACCGGCCGGGCGCCGGCTGCCTGCCGGCGGCCGGCGCCCGCCCGGTCTCTCGCGCACGGCAGCGACCTTCCGGATCGCGATTTCAGCTGGACGTACCTCCAACCGTACGACCGGTTGAAATCGCAGTCGCGAACATGACCGTCTGCGCCCGGCCCGGCGGTTCGCTCCGGCCCGGCGGTTCGTTCCGGCCCGGCGGTTCGCTCCGGCCCGGCGGGCCGCGAAGTGCCCGGCGGCGCCGGCGTCCTGTGTCCGGCCGCTCCGGCCGCCTCAGCGCGGCTCGATCACGAACGTCGGCACGATGCTGCCGCCCTGCGCCACGTTCGTGATGGCCGCCGCGCTGACCCGGTTGAGCACTGCGACGTACCCGCCGGGGAAGACGAAGGGGTCGGTGTCCTCGTAGAAGGTGGTCACGGGGAAGCCGGGCTCGAGCACGGGGTACTCGGTGACCGCCTCGTCCACGCGCTGCTGCACCACGCTGTCGATCGCGAGGGCCGCGGTCACCGCCTCCTCCCACTCGCTCTCGCTGCAGGTCCAGCCCAGGCGCACGCCGGCGCCGCCGGCCTCGTGCGCCGGCTTCACGACGAGCTCGTCCTTGTGGGCGAGCACGTGCGGCACCAGGTCGACGGGCTCGCCGCGGGCGCCGGTGGAGCGCGCGTCGCGCAGCGTCCGCGCCCAGGGCACGTGGGCGCGCACCGCGGCCTCCTCGGCGTCTGAGAAGCCGAAGTCCACCGTCGTGTCGGTGAGCAGACTGAACAGCGCCTTGTTGCTCAGGAGCGCGCTGTGGAACGGGTTGATCATGCAGACCGCGTCGGCCTTGACCGCCTCGAACAGCGGCGCCAGCGCCTCGGCGTTCCTGAGGCAGTCGCCGATGCGCTGCACGCGGTACACCACGTCCACCACGCGGCCCCGGGCGCTCAGCCTGCCGCCTGAGTAGTCCAGGTGCTCCGCGTAGGCGTGGGTGACGTCGAACCCCAGCGCCGTGAGCATCTCGACGGTGAGCACCGCGAGGATGTCCTCGATGCCGCCCGGGAAGCTCAGCACGCACACGCGCGGCGTGCCGCTCCCGCCCCAGCTCTGCCACACCGTCATCAGCGCCTGGATCAGGCCCAGGTCGGCCAGGGCCGGACGCACCTCGTACCGCTGCCTGAACGCGGGGAAGAAGTCGAGCGACCGCCAGAGGCGCAGCAGCGCGTCGTTGCACACGGCACCTCCGGGGATGTCCCCGTTGACCTCCACGAACTTGAGGCCGGTGGGGGAGAGGAACGAGTCGAAGCGCAGGATGGCGCGCGTCTCGTGGCGCCGCGGCTCGAGGGCGAGGAACGGCGTCGCCCAGTCCTCGAAGCCCCCGAGGTAGGCGGTGCGCAGGTCCGCGTCGGCCAGCACGCGGTCGCGGACCTTGAGGATGGCGGACGAGAGGTAGGTGACGGCGTGCTCTTCCACGACCATCTCCGCCGCGGCCACGAAGCGCGGCCGCGCCACCGTGCAGAGCGGCTTGCCCTTGTAGCAGAGGCCCTGCTCGAGCTGGGCCTCGAGCAGGCGGTCGATCACGCCCCGGGGGTCGGGGTCGGCCTGCAGCAGCTCCAGCCAGAACGCCGCCGCCTCGAGCCGCTGGGCCGTGAAGTGCCGCTCCTTCATGCCGCCCTCCGTTCCGCGTCGCCCGGCGCCGCCTGCGGCCGGCCGGGCCGGTGGGTCAGGTGCCCGGGCGCCTGCGGTCGGGCAGTGCCCGGCCGGGCCTGAGGCGCCCGTCGCGCCGGGACATCGCGCTGCGCACGTCGGCGGCGTGGCGCCAGCCGGGGGCCGGCGAGGGACGCCGCCGCCGCGCGATGAGTTCGACGACGCGCGGGTCGGGCTCCCAGGCGCAGCCGGCTGCGTGTGCTGCTTCGTCGCTCGCGACCGCGGGCAGCGCGTCCGGGTCAGCGACGGGCGCCGCGCCCGCGCCGCCGGGCCCGGCGGCGAGCGGGTGCACGCGCCGCGGGTCCAGCCCGAGCGCGACGAGGCGGCGCGCGTCTGCGCGCGTCTGCGTGAACACGTCGTCGAGCATGCCCGCGAACCAGCGTACGTAGCGCCAGGCCTCGCGCGAGACCCGCGACCCCGACGAGAGCCGCTCCACGGCCAGCAGCACGTCGCTGTGCACGGTGCCGGTGACGGGCAGGTGCAGGAGTTTCGCGGCGACCAGCCCGGCCACGCCCATGCCTCCGGCGCTGTCCACGTGGATGGCGGTGACGTCCTGCTCGTAGAGGTGGTCGAGCACGTCGAGCAGCGGCGGCGCCACGAGCGTGCGCCCCGGCTGCAGCCGGGAGGGCCACACGGCGCTGGCGGCGAAGTCGCGGCCGCCCGGGTACGCACCGCGGGCGGCGGACGATGCGGTGAGCACCTCCAGCGTCGCGCCGGGGTGCCCGGCGGCGGCCGAGAAGCGCCCTGCGAGCGCCGTGCAGTCGGCGCCGGCCGCGGGCACGTCGGTGAACACCGCGACCCTCGGGCCGGCCGTCGCGGGCCCGAGGAAGTGCTCCCTGAGGTCCTCCTGGTCGGCGCGGTCACGGGTCTGGAAGCCGTAGGCGATGAAGTAGCCGGTCTCGAGGAAGTGGATCATCGCGACGGCGACCAGCGAGTCGCGCAGGCGCCAGCCGGGCCGCCGCGCGGCCGGGTCGAGCAACGGCTCGAGGTGCAGATTCAAGACGTCGTCGGCGAGCGTGGAGGTGACGGTGAAGATGCGCCGGTTGAGCTCGCGGCTGCCCACGGAGTGGATGCCGCCGGGCTCGCGCAGCAGGGCGCCGATCTCGCGGTCGAGCAGGGCCTCCCAGGCAGGCCCCCGGCCGTCCTCGGGACGGTAGAGGCCGGGGGCCACGCTGCGCACGCCGCGGAGGGTCTTGTCGAGGAGCGGCACGTCGCGGCCGATCTGCCCGAACCCCTGCCTGATCCACCCGAGGGCCTTCTGCCGCGGTTCGTCGCTGTCCATGCGCAGCATCTCGCGCAGCCGCCAGAACGAGGTGGTGTAGATGCTGTGCGCCAGCAGGCGGGCGTCGCCGTCCTCGCCGACGGCCTCGCACGCGCCGCGCGCGACGGCATCGAGGAAGCCCCGCGGGGTGCCGTCGCCGGCGGCCGCCGTGTACGCGCCGGCGGTGAACAGCCCGCTGTGGTCGTCGGAGCCGCCGGTGAGGGTCTTGCGCCACGGCGTCTCGCCGTACGGCTCGATGCCCTGGCGCTCCGCCATGTCCCAGATGGCCTCGGGGGTGAGCCCCGCGACGATGTCGCGCAGCAGCCCGTTGCAGCGCACGACGCGCGCGCCGTTGCGGCCCTCCATGACGTTGAACAGCAGGAGCATCTTCTCCACGGTGTCGGCGGTGAGCTTGCCGGTCATGTCGAACAGGGGGTGGGCGAGGTAGTGCAGCACTCCCGCGCCGCGCAGCAGGGCGACGAGGTCGTAGACCGACGTCTTGACCTTCAGCGCTTCGGCGAAGGTGGGCTCGTCGATGCCGAGCGCCACGACGTGCACGCGGCAGCCGTTCTCGGGGAACCACGTGTCGAGCTCGCAGCCGAGGAACGTGCCCGGGAGGTGGGCGATGGCCAGCGACCCGTTCAGCGTGTTGTGGTCGGTGATGGTGACGAACTCCATGCCCCGCGCGCGGGCGGAGGCGTAGACCTCCTCCGGCTCGCTGAACGACTCCCTGCTTCGGAAGAAGCGGATGGCCTTCGCCGTGGGGTTCTCCGAGCAGGAGGAGTGGATGTGGAGGTCGGCCTTGTACATGTCCTGCTGAGCGTCCACCCCGACACTCTACCGGAAGCCCGACCGCCGCGTGTTGTACCGTCGTGGGCCGGCGGGTAGCATCGGGCCATGACCGAGCTGTCCTACGTCGTCCTCACCGCCGTCGGCCCCGACCACCCCGGCCTCGTCGACAGCGTCACGCGGTTCGTGCACGAGAACGGCGGCAACCTCGAAGACAGCCGCATGGTCAACCTGCACGGGCAGTTCGCGATGATGCTGCTCGTGGCCGGCACGGCCGCCGCCGTCCAGAAGCTCGAGGCCGGCCTGCCCGCGCTGCAGCAGGAGGCCGGCGTGCACGCGCAGCTGCAGCCGGCGGCCGCGAAGCCGCAGGCGGCCGCGGCCCTCCCGCTCCGCATCACCGCGTGGGCGATGGACCACCCGGGGCTCATGCAGTCGGTCTCCCACCTGCTCGCGAGCCTGGACGTCAACATCGAGAGCGCCGAGACGACGCTGGGCTCGGCGCCCCACACCGGCACCCCGCTGTTCTCGATGCAGCTGGTCGTCTCGGTGCCGGCCACGACGCCGGTCTCGCGGGTCCGCGACGAGCTCGGCGCGCTGTGCGACGAG
>CAIXSE010000873.1 GCA_903921965.1 uncultured Thermoleophilia bacterium
GAGATGCTGCGCCTGGTGACGTTCGTGCAGTCCGCCTCGGGGGCGCCCGAAGCCGCGATCCGTGAGTGGCTGGCCTACGGGATGCTCATGAACGTGGTCGTCGCCATGGACCTCACCGACGTGGACGCCGACTGGGCCCGCCTGATGTGTCCGGTCAGCGGCGTGCAGCTCGCCGCGATGGCCGTGGACGCGGTGGGCAAGGAGGCGCGGACCAGGTAGACGCGGGGCGGGCTGCCGGCTCCCGGCCGGACCCGCCCCTCTTCAGCTGCAAGTAACTAAGCGAGCGCTAAGTCACAGAAGTGGCGAGTCGGTGTCGAGAGGAGAGGTCCGAGGGCCAGGCCCGGGACCGGAAGGAGATGAGAGTGATGAGTCAACGAGCCCTGACCCTGTGGACCTTCGTGGTCACGAGCGTCGCCGTGTTCATGGTGTCGCTGGACAACCTGGTCGTGACCACCGCCCTGCCGGTGATCAAGGCCGACCTCGGCGCCGGCCTCAGCGGGCTGGAGTGGACAGTGAACGCCTACACGCTGACGTTCGCCGTCCTGCTGCTCACCGGCGCCGCGCTGGGCGATCGGTTCGGGCGCAAGCGCATGTTCCTCGTGGGCCTTGCGCTGTTCACGGCCGGCTCGGCGGCGGCGGCGCTCGCGCCGAGCATCGAGTGGCTCATCGCCGCCCGGGCCCTGCAGGGCGTCGGCGGCGCCATCGTCACGCCGCTCACCCTGACCATCCTCTCCGGCGTGGTCTCGCCGAAGCGCCGTGGCATGGCGCTCGGCATCTGGGGCGGCGTCAGCGGCCTCGCCGTCGCGCTCGGTCCCGTCGTCGGCGGCGCCATCGTCGAGGGCCTCTCGTGGCAGTGGATCTTCTGGCTCAACGTGCCGATCGGCCTCGTGCTGCTGCCCATCGCCTGGTCCCGCCTCAGCGAGTCCCGCGGTCCGAACCGCGCTCTCGACCTGACGGGCCTCGGCCTCGCGAGCGCCGGCCTGCTGGGCGTCGTCTGGGGCCTGGTGCGCGGCAACGAGCACGGCTGGACCAGTCTCGGCGTGGCCGGCCCGATCGTCGCCGGCGTCATCCTGCTGGTCGGGTTCGTCCTGTGGGAGCGGCGCGCGCCGGAACCCATGATCCCGCTGCGCTTCTTCCGCAGCCGCGCCTTCTCGGCAGCCAACGCCGTGTCGCTGCTCATGAGCTTCGGGATGTTCGGGGCGATCTTCCTGCTGGCGCAGTTCTTCCAGGTCGTGCAGGGGTATTCGCCGCTCGAGGCAGGGGTGCGGACGCTGCCGTGGACGGCCATGCCGATCCTGGTGGCGCCGATCGCCGGCGTGCTCAGCGACCGCATCGGCGCCCGGCCGCTGCTGGTGGCCGGGATGGCGCTCATGGCCGGCGGCCTTGCGTGGATCGCTGTGGTCACGTCTCCGACCGTCGCGTACATGGAGCTGGTGCCGGCGTTCGTCATGGCCGGCGTCGGCATGAGCCTGTACTTCGCGCCGGTCGCCAACCTGGTGCTGAGCACGGTGCGCCGCTCCGAAGAGGGCAAGGCGAGCGGCGTGAACAACACCATCCGCGAGGTGGGTGGCGTGTTCGGCGTCGCGGTGCTGGCCAGCGTGTTCAGCGCCCTGGGCGGCTACCTGAGCCCGCAGTCCTTCGTAGACGGCATGGTCGCGGCGGTGTGGGTCGGCGCGGCCGCGGTGGCCCTGGCGGCTGTTGCCGCGGTGGCCATCCCGCCGAAACAGGATGTGGTGGCTGACTCGGTGTCGCTCCTCGAGCGGCCGGACGGCGACCGGCTCGCGGCCGCGTGTGAGGCGGAGGCCGCGGCCTGACGGCCGCGCGGCCGGCCGCATGGCGCGAGGGCGGCGGACCCCGATGCTCGGGTCCGCCGCCCTCCCGCGTACGGCTCCGCGGGCACACCCCTGGCTTGCCGCAGCCCGTCTGCGGGCAGACTGCGGCCATGGGTGAGTGGGCGACAGCGGGCGGCCTGCGGCGTCCGCGCGGCGCGAGGCGCGCCGCGTGACGCTCGCAGTCGGCATCCTCCTGTACGACGGCGTCGAGCTGCTCGACTTCGCCGGACCCTACGAGGTCTTCACCGTCGCGTCGCGCGTGCGCCTGCGCGACGAGCCCGGCGCCGAGCCGCCGTTCGAGGTGTTCACCGTCGGCGCCGGGCCCGAGCCGGTCGTCACCCACGCCGGCCTGCGCGTGCTGCCCGACGTCGCCTTCGGCGCGCACCCGCCGGTCGACGTGCTGGTCGTCCCCGGCGGCGTCGTGGACGAAGCGCTCGCCGACCCCGGCATGGGCGACTGGGTCGCGCGCACATCGGCGCGGGCCGGACTCACCGCCTCCGTGTGCACCGGCGCCTTCCTGCTGGCCAGGGCCGGCCTGCTCGACGGGCGGCCGGCCACCACCCACTGGGAGGACGTCGACGACCTGCAGGCGCGCTTCCCGCGGGTCCGCGCCGTGCGCGGCTGCCGCTGGGTGGACGACGGCGACGTCGTCACCGCGGCCGGCATCTCCGCAGGCATCGACATGGCGCTGCACCTGGTGGTGCGGTTCGGCGGCCGCGAGCTGGCACTGCGCACGGCCGAGTACATGCAGTACGACTGGGAGGGCGAGCCTCCTCCGGGTGCGGAGGGAGCACGGACGCCGCCCCGGCCGGCGAGCTGAAGCGGGAGTGCGCGTACGTCCTCGTGGTCGTGGTGGCCATGGAGGACGAAGTCACGCGCATCGAGGCCGGGCCGCTCCGCGCGCGGAGCGCGTCTGGCGCGGGCGGGAGGTGGTCTCTCCGAGACTCCCGCCCGCCCCTCTCCTTACTCCGGCAGCGGCGCGGTGTCCCAGCCGGACGGCGCGAACGCCTCTCCCGGCTTCGCGCCGATCACGAACATCACCGTCCCCGCTTCCTTCGCCACGACGCCCCGGACGGTGTCCGGGTCGGGCACGTACAGGAAGGTACCGGCCGGAGCGTCGATCTCCTCGCCGTCCACGCGGTAGGTGGCGTGGCCGCTGACGATGAGGAACAGCTCCTCGTGCCCCACGGGCGTCTCGGTGTGGTCGTGCGTCAGCACGTCGCCGGCACTGCCGGCGCGCGCCAGGTTGGTCCCGAACGACCCGATGCCGAAGAAGCGGCGCACGGGCTTCCACTCGACGGTCGGGTGCTCCTCGTCCGGCTCCATCGGCAGGTCGTCGATGTGAGCCACGGTGTACCTGCGTTGTGCGTCCTCGGTCATGGATCCTCCCCACGGTCGTCGCTGACCCGGAGCCTAGCACGTGCCGTCCCGGCGGCCAGGTCCACCCAAGACGGCCGTCCGCGCGACCCCCTGCGCGATCCCCCGAGCGCGACCCCTGCCGCTCCGCGACCGTTGATCCTCGTCAATCGGCTTCTGATCGCGGGCGGAGCGGGGAAGCTAAGACGACAGAGCCCATCCCGGAGGTGACGACGATGCAGAGCCCCACCGACGAGCTGAAGCAGGAACACGTGTACGTCCTCATGGTCGTCGAGGCCATGGAGCACGAGGTCGCGCACATCGAAGCCGGCGGCGCCCCGCACGCGGAGCGTGTCGCCCAGATGATGGAGTTCACGCGGCGGTTCACCGACGGCTACCACCACTACAAGGAGGAGCAGGTGCTCTTCCCGGTGCTCGAGGAGCGTGACCGGGGGGCGGCCGGCCAGATCAGCATCCTCCTCAGCGAGCACGAGGCCGGCCGTGAGGCCGTCCGCGGCGTGCTCGACAACCTGCCGCGGGCGGACGAGGACGAGGCGGCGCGCGCCGCCGTCGGCGAGAACCTCAAGGTGTACGCGATGCTCCTCCGCTTCCACATCAACAAGGAAGACACCGTGCTCTTCCCGCTGGCCGACGAGCTCCTGAGCGACCAGGAGGCGGAGCTGATGGCGGAGGACTTCGGTCACGCCGAGGAGGAGAGCGGCGCCGACCCCGCGCACTACCGCGCCCTCGCCGAGGCGCTCTCCGCCGCGCCTGCCGACTGAGCGCGGACCAGCGGGTCCGCCCGATCCGTTCCCGCTGCGCGGCACAGGCGGTCCGCGACGTGATACGGTGGTGACGCCCCGCCGGCGCGACGCGGCCGGCGCCGACAGGTCCCTCCGCCCGCGCCCGATGTTGCGGGACGCCCGCACGAGGAACTCACCCAGACGTTGTCCAGATCCCTCCCCGGAGCGTGACGCATGAGCGATGCCGCTGCCCGGGCGCCCGAAGGTCCCGCCGAGACCTCGCCGTCCGTCGAACCCCCGGAGCCTGTCTACAACGACGACGAGCCGACGCACGTCCCCCGGCACCTGGGGCTCGCGCTGGTGGTCATCGCCGCCGCGCAGCTGATGATCGTGCTGGACGCGACCATCGTGAACGTGGCGCTGCCCCACATCCAGCAGGCGCTCGGCTTCACCGGCGCCGGGCTGGAGTGGATCATCACCGCCTACTCGCTCGCCTTCGGCAGCCTGCTGCTGCTGGGCGGCCGGCTCGGCGACATCTACGGCCGCCGCCGGATCTTCATCGTCGGCATCGCGCTCTTCGCCGGCGCCTCGTTCGTGGGCGGCTTCGCCACCACGGAGTGGTGGCTGCTGGCCGCCCGCGCCTTCCAGGGCGCCGGGGCCGCGCTCGCGGCGCCCACGGCCCTGGCGCTCATCGCCACGACCTTCCCCATGGGCCGGGAGCGCAACCGCGCCCTCGGCGTGTGGGCCGGCATGGCCGGCGCCGGCGGTGCCGTGGGCCTGCTGCTCGGCGGCGTGCTCACCACCTACGTGTCGTGGCGCTGGGTGCTGTTCGTCAACGCGCCCATCGCGATCGTCGTCGTCATCCTGGCGCCGTTCGCCCTCGCGGCCACGCCGCGCCTTCCGAAGAGGCTCGACATCCCCGGCGTGATCACCAGTACTGCCGGCCTGGCGCTGCTCGTGTACGGCCTCACGCACGCGGCCGCCGGCCAGGACGGGGTGGCGCACTGGAGCAGCCCCGTCACCATCGGCTGCCTCGCGGCCGCCGCCGTCCTGCTCGTGTCGTTCTTCCTCATCGAGCGCTCCGTGCACGAGCCCGAGCTCCCGCTCCACCTGCTCAAGTCGCGGCGCCGGTCGGGCGGCTACCTGATCGCCCTGATCTCCGGTACCGCCATGTTCGCCGTGTTCTTCTTCCTGACCATGTACGTGCAGCTGGTCTGGGGCTACAGCGCCGTCAAGGCCGGCGTCGCCTGGCTGCCGTTCCCCATCACGATGATCACGCTCAACCTCATCGTGGCCAGGTACCTCGTGGCCAAGATCGGGGTGCGGCCACTCCTTCTGGCCGGGCCGCTGATCGCCGGCACCGCCTTCCTGTTGCTCTCGCGCATCAGTCCCGACGGCACCTACTGGTCGGTCTTCATCCCACTCGAGATCCTCTCCGTCGGCATGGCCTGCCTGTTCGTGCCGATGACGCTCATGGTCGTGGCGCACGTGCGGCACGACGAAGCGGGCGCCGCCTCCAGCCTGCTGAACATCGGCCAGCAGGTCGGCGGCTCCATCGGGCTCGCCGCCATCGGCACCATCGCCTGGAGCACGGTGGCGAGCACCATCCGCAGCAGCATGGCGGCCGCCGCCGCCGCAGGGGCTGCGGGTGCGGCGGCCGGAGGCGCCTCCGCGGGCGCAGCGTCGGCCGGCGGCTCGGGCGCGGCGACCGACATCACCAAGCTGCCGCGCGCGATCCTCGAGCACGGCCTCACCGTCGGCTTCTCGCGCGGCCTCATGATCGCCGGGTTCGTCATGCTCAGCGCGTTCTTCGTCGCGCTCGTGGCGACGTGGACGCCGGAGGCGGGCTGGAGCCCGGTCTCGGCGCGGCACGACCAGGCGGAGCCGTGCGACGAGGTGCTCGGCACCTGCGAGCCCGAGGTCGCGCTCGAGTCCGAAGGCTGACCGCAGACCGCGTACGCGACGAGGCGGCGGCGGGGCCC
>CAIXSE010000874.1 GCA_903921965.1 uncultured Thermoleophilia bacterium
ACCCAGCGAGTTGAGAGGACCGGCGATGGCCCAAGTGACACAAGTCCAGACCCTGAAGATCTGCATCGGCGGCAAGTGGCGCGAGAGCACCACCGACAAGTACATGCCGGTCACCGACTCCTCCACCGGCGAGGTCTTCGCCCAGGCCCCGCAGGCGACCGCCGCCGAGGTCGAAGAGGCCATCATCAACGCCCACGAGGCGTTCAAGACCTGGTCCGATCAGACCATCCAGAAGCGCATCCAGGTGATCTACCGCTGGAAGAGCCTCCTCGAGGACAACATGGAGGAGCTCGCGTACATGTGCTCCCGCGAGCTCGGCAAGAACCTCGACGAGTCGCGCGGCGAGATCATCAAGATCGTCGAGGCCTGCGAGACCGCCATGGGCACGCCGATGCTCATGAAGGGCGAGTCGCTCATGAACGTCTCCCGCGGCCACGACACCGTGAGCTTCAGGGAGCCCCTCGGCGTGTTCGCCGGCATCGCGCCGTTCAACTTCCCGGCCATGATCCCCTTCGGCTGGATGGTCCCCCTCTGCATCGCCACGGGGAACACCTTCGTGCTCAAGGCCGCCAGCATGGTGCCGACCACGGGTATCCGCCTGCTCGAACTGCTGCAGGAGGCCGGGCTGCCGGACGGCGTCGTGAACCTCGTCACCGCCGGCCGCCACGAGGCCGAGATCATGATGACGCACCCGCTGGTGCGCGGCATCTCGTTCGTCGGCTCCACGCCGGTGGGCAAGCACGTGTACTCGGTCGCCGCCGCCCACGGCAAGCGCGTCCAGGCCCAGACCGAGGCCAAGAACCACGGCCTCGTCATGGAGGACGCCGCCCTCGAGCGCTCGGCCGCCGGCATCATCAACTCCACCTACGGCTGCGCCGGCATGCGCTGCATGGCGCTCCCCGCGATCGTCGTCCAGGAGTCCATCGCCGACGAGTTCGTCGGCTACCTCAAGAAGTTCGCCGAGGAGCGCATCATCGGCTGCGCCTACGATCCCAAGACCGAGCTCGGCCCGGTCGTCTCCGCCGACCACAAGCAGTTCGTCACCGACTGGATCCAGAAGGCCGTCGACGAGGGCGCCGAGCTCGTGCTCGACGGCCGCAACGTCGCCGACAAGCTGGCGCCGGAGTTCAAGAACGGCTACTTCGTCGGCCCGACCCTCTTCGACCACGTGACGCCCGAGATGAGCTGCGGCTGGGAAGAGGTCTTCGGCCCGGTCACCTTCATCAAGCGCGTCAAGACGTTCGACGAGGCGATCGAGACGGCCAACGCCAGCCGCTTCGCCAACGGCTCGTGCATCTTCACCGAGAACGGCATGTACGCGCGTGAGTTCGCGAAGCGCACGCACGCCGGCATGGTCGGCGTGAACGTCGGCATCCCGGTGCCGGTCGCCTTCTTCCCGTTCGCCGGCCACAAGGACTCGTTCTTCGGCGAGAGCCACGTGCTCGGCAGCGACGGCATCCACTTCTTCACCGAGACCAAGGTCGTCACGACCCGCTGGTTCAGCGAGGCCGACAAGATGCAGAAGAAG
>CAIXSE010000875.1 GCA_903921965.1 uncultured Thermoleophilia bacterium
ACGTTCGGGTCGGTCTGCGCCTGCTGCAGCAGCAGCGGGTCGAGCGCGACCTCGGTCAGGTTGCCGTTGTTCGGGTCGGCCAGGTACCACTGCAGGTTGAAGAACCGGTCGTTGGCCGCGTTGAGCACGCGGAACCGGTAGGTCTTCGGCTGCAGGGTCACCTTCGGGAACGCCACGCCGTTGACGATCGCCGTGTCGTTGAACTGCTCCATGCCGGTCGAGATGTTCGGCGTGCCCGGGATCTCCAGAGGCTCGCAGAACGGATCGGTCTGGTACGTCCAGGTGGCCGGGTCGTTGATGTCGCAGTTCGAGTCGTAGAACGGGTTGGCGATCGGCCCGTACGGCGGTGTGGCAGGCGGCCAGAACCACGGCCCGTACATCCAGCGGCCGTAGGCGCTCATGCCGCTCGGGTCGCCGGGGTTCTGCGCGGGCATGTAGACGTGGTGCATCCACAGGTCGCCGTAGTCGCCCCACCTGGTCTTGTCCCAGGTCGGGTCCTGACCGTAGGTGAGGACGGTCCCGGACGCGTCCTTGGTGTCGTAGAGCTGGGTGTCCTTGGGGACGAACGTACGGTCCTGGACGATCAGCGGGATGGTGTCGGCCGCGGCGGGGATGAGCCCCTTGGCCGTCAGCGTGGCCTCTGTGCTGTCGCTGATGAGGTAGCCGGCGGCCTCGCCCACGTACACGTTGAGGCGCGTGATGCCCCAGGCGTGGTCGTGGTAGAAGAGCAGCCGCGCGCTCTGCTGGTTGGTGTAGTAGAAGGTCTGGATGCCGTCACGAGGCTGGTCGCGCGGGGTCATGTCGGGCACGTCCACGACGTCCACGCCCTGCGGCCAGGCAGTGTCCTCGTTGGCCGGCGTGATCCACTGGTGCGGCGTGCCGTCGGAGATCCACGGGGAGATGGCGCCGTGGTTGTGCAGCGTCGCACGGTTCTGCTTGTAGCAGTTGGGGTCCTGCGGGTTGTCGGTGCAGACGGGGTTACGGACCTGGTCGTCGACGGTGCCGTTGTCGATCGGCGCCGGCATCGCCACAGGACCACCGCCCGAGCCCATCAGCGTGGTGTCGGTCGGGATGAAGAGGTTGCCGTCGACGCCGGTGGGCAGCAGGTTGTGGAAGCTGATACGGACCGGCTTGTTCTTCGTGGCGAGGATGGTCGGCCCGAGCCAGTACGGCTGGGTGACGCCGTCGAGCTGCACGCCGTTCTCCATGACCGGCACCAGCGTGCCGTCACGGAGCTCGTTGAACAGCGGGTACGTGGGGAGACCGGTGTGCAGGGGATCGTCCTTCCACTCCTGCGTCGCGATCTGCACGTAGCCGCGCACAAGCGTGCCGTTGCCGGTCGTCCCGGTGAGGTCTGAACTGAACAGGGTGCGGTACTGCACCACGCCGATGTCGTAGACGTCGGCCTTGATCGGCTTGCCGTTGGGGTCGTTGTAGTTCTTCTGGATGGGCGCGCCGATCGGGATGACCTTGCCCAGGTTGTTGGCCGCAATCGCGGCCTCGCAGTTGCCCGGCACGGCCGGATCGCAGAGGCCGGGGAGGTCGTCCACGAACTTGCGGACGCCGCCGGGCGTGATGTAGTTGGACCCGGCGGTGAGGACCTTGATGGAGTTGACGGTGCCGGCCTCGACCTTGGCGGTCGCGGCGGCGCCGCCGCCGGTGCCGGTAGCGTCGCTGAAGTCGACGTTCGGCGGCCCCGTGTAGCCGGCGCCGAAGGTGTCGAGACCCACCGTCAGCACGTTGATGGTCGCCGTGACGACGGCCTCGACGCCAACGTGCGTGACCGGGTCCATGATCGTGCCGTCGCGGATGATGACGCCGGGGGCGTTGGCGTAGCCGGAGCCCGGATTGTCGATCACGACGCCGTTCGGCAGGATCGAGCCGTTGGCGTCCATGCCGTCGTAGCCGTCCCTGGCGACCGTCGCGATGTGTGCCACCGCCTGCACGCCGCCGGGATCGTCCGGCATGTCGAAGTCGACCGTCGGGAAGGTGTAGCCGTCGCCGCCCAAGCTGACGATGACGGCGTCGACGCCGCCGTACGGCGTCCCGGTGGCCTGCGTGGTGCCGCCGCCGCCCGAGAAGGCGACGCGCGGCGAGGTGTAGCCGCCGCCGTTCACCGTGACGGTGACAGCGGTCACCGCGCTGCTCAGGGTGACCGAAGCCTCGGCCGTGGCGCCGGAACCGCTGCCGCCGATGGTGACCGTGGGCGCCTCCGTGTACCCGGAGCCCGGGTCGACGATGGTGATGCCGGTGACGACGCCGGTGACGCCGACGCCGCCGCCCACGGTGGCGACCGCCGTGGCGGTCGTGCCGCCGGGCGTGGTGGGCGACGACACCGTGACGGTGGCGTCACCCGTGGTCACCGGGCTGAGGGCCCAGTTCGGCCAGGGCCCGAAGTAGTGAGGGATCTTCGTGTAGTTGGGATTCTGCGTCGGAGCGGCGGCCTGACCCTGGGTCATCTTCACCATGAACAGTGCTGTGAGCACCGCCACGGCGATGAAGACCAGGATGCTCGCCTTCCGCAGCGAGATCCTCCTGAGTACCCGTGCGCTCATACGCTACCCCTTGTCCCCTTGTCCCGCCGGGGTGGCCGGACCGATGTGGCGGGAACGCGGGACCGGCCTGCCCTGCCGGTGCCCGCACCCCCAGTTCCTCCCCGTGTCTGACGCCGCCCCTTCTCCCGAGGGTGCGGCTCCGGGGCCTTCGCGCCACGTACGCGTACGCAGTGACGCATATTCGGCCAATTCTTACGCCGGGGTGGTGTCGGAACTACGGCTTTTGTACGTGTCTTGCCCTAGACAAAAGGCATAAGTTGCGAGGCTGCCCGCGGACGATTCCTGTCACGAGGCCCCTGCGAGCGACGGTCTGGGGCGAGCGTGTGGCGCGAGCGGCGCGCGCGAGGCGCTCCGGAGGGCGCTGAGCGCCGCCGTCAGCCGCCGGCCGGCGCGGGACGCCCGCGCCGGGCGGAGTCTTCGCGCACCCGGCCGTCGGACATCTCGAGGTGCCGGGTGCCGACGGCGATGAGGTGCCGGGCGTGCGTCACCATGAGGACGGTGAGGCCGCGCTCGGCGTGGACGCGGCCGAAGATGTCCATGATCTCGGCCTCGGTCTCTTCGTCGAGGTCGCTGCTGGGCTCGTCGGCCAGCAGCAGGGCCGGCGCGTTGACGAGAGCGCGGGCGATCACGACGCGCTGCTGCTGGCCGGCCGAGAGCTGCCGGGGCAGCGCGTCGAGGCGGTTCCCCAGCCCGACGAGCTCGAGCAGCTCGCGGGCGCGCGCGCGGGCGTCGGCGTGCTCGCCGCGCCCGAAGTCGAGCGGCAGCGTGACGTTGCGCTCGAGCGACAGCCCGGGGATGAGGCTCGGGAACTGGAACACGAAGCCCATCGTCCGGTTGCGCAGGCTGCTGCGCTCGGCGTCGCCCACGCTCCAGATGTCGAGGCCGTCCACCGTGACCGTGCCGGTGCTCGGGGTCGCCAGGCCGGCGACGAGGTTGAGCAGGGTGGTCTTGCCGCAGCCGGAGCG
>CAIXSE010000876.1 GCA_903921965.1 uncultured Thermoleophilia bacterium
CGCGGCCGCGGAGTCGCGGCGCCCGCGCCCTCGGGCGTCTCGGCCCCCGGCTCCGTCCCGGGACCCGTCGACGGACGGCCGTCGGGCCCGGCCACCGGCGAGGCGATGGGAATCAGCGGGGCCGTCGGCAGGACCACGGACTCGGAGGTCTTCCGCGGGGCGCCCGAGCGGCCGCGACCGGCCTTCGGTCTCGGGCTCTCGGGGCCGGCCTCGGCCTGCGGGCTTTCGCCGGCCGGCGCCTGCCCGGCCTCTTCGGTCTCCGCGGTCTGCGCCGGTCCCGCCTGGCCCGGCTTGCGCCTGCCGCGCCCCCCGCGCGAGCCGCGACGCCGGCGCGCGCCGGCGTCGCGAGCCGCGCCGTCCTCCGCTGTCACGGCGTCGCCTCCCGCGGCCGCCTCCGTACTCTTCCCGGCCTCGTCGGGAGGCATCGCCTCCGCTGCCGGCTTGCGCCGCTTCGCCGCGGACGGCTCGTCGCCGCCGTCGGGCTTCTTCGCTGGGCTCACAGCGTCACACTCCTTCCGGCCCCGGGGCTGCGCCCCGCGGCAGACCTCTCCAGGCGATGCGCACCCTCTGCAGGTCGCGCATCGCCGTGTCGACCCCCGCCCATCCGGCGATCAGGTCGATGAACTCCTGCGGCCGCGCCGCGCCGTCGTCCCGGTGCCGCACGGTGAAGCGCACACGCGCTCCGTCACCGCGCGGGCCGGGCTCGGCCGCGACCGCCGCAACGTACTCCTTGAGATCGAGGGTGCGCCTGCCCTTCGGGGACACGCGCTCGACCTCGATCGACTCTTCCTGTGCGTAGCGTTCGACGGCCGCGCGCACCGCGCCTGCGTCGCCGTCGAGTACACACGCGTACTCCGCCTCACACACCTGCGGCCGCGGGTGCTGCTCCCCCACGACGACCAGCTCATCCGGCTCCAGCCCCGGCGGCGCCGCCTCGCGCAACCGCCGCAACGTCGCCGCTCCGGCCTCCACCCCGTCGGGAACCTCGACCACGCCGAGTTCCTCGCAGCCTGCCGCGCCTACGGGCAGCGGCAGCGGCAGCGAGAGACGGGGCTTCGGCCGCATCCCCTGCGAAAGTGCCAGAGGGATACCAGCCCGGGCGAACGTGCGCTGCACCGCGCGCGATGTGTCGAGGTGCGACAGGTACCTCGCCGGGCCGGTGCGCGAGAACGTGAGCAGCCACCACGTCATGCCAGCACGTCCATCTCGACACCGTCGCCGCACACGCCGCAGGCGGCGCAGGAGCCGTCGCGGCAGTCCGGCGTGAGCTCGCCCCGCTCGCCGCGCGACGCTTCGTCCGCGAGGAACCGGGGATCGAGGCCGGCGTCCACGGCCACGGTCCAGGGCAGCGGCCCCGACAGGCGCTCTCCGGCACCGGCGAGCGAGAGGCCGAGCGCAGCGGCTGCCTCGGCCCAGGCTCCGGACTTGAAGTGCTCCGTCCAGCCGTCGAAGCGCGCGCCGCGGCGCCACGCCTCTTCCACCAGCCGGTGGCTCCCATCACCGCCGCGCGCCAGCACGGCCTCCACACTCGAGGCGGCGACATCGTGGAAGGACGGCCGCACGCCGCGCGGCATGCTGTCGCGTACGAGCTGCTGCCGGCGCCGCAGCACCTCCGCGCCGGCGAACGGCTCGCGCTCGTGGGGCGTGTGGGGCTTCGGCACGTAGGACGACACCGAGACCGAGAGGCGCGCGCGGCCCTTGGCCACCTCGCGCGCCACCCGCGCGGCCACGCCGGCCATGCGCGCGATGCCTAGCACGTCGTCGTCGGTCTCGCCGGGCAGGCCGATCATGAAGTACAGCTTGAGGCCGGTGAAACCACCCGAGAACGTCGCCCGCACGGCCTCCTCGTACTGCGCGTCGTCGACGCCCTTGTTGATGGCGTCGCGCAGCTCCTGGGTGCCGGCCTCGGGCGCCAGCGTGATCGAGCCGCGCTGGTCGGCGGCGAAGCCGCGGAGCTGCTGCGCGGCCGAGTCGATGCGCAGCGACGGCAGCGAGACGCGCAGGCCGGGCCGCAGCGCGCGGATGCGCGTGAGCGCCTCCTCGATGCCGGAGTAGTCGCAGGAGCTGAGCGAGAGCAGGGAGACCTCGTCACAGCCGGTCTCATCGAGCAGCCTGTCGGCGGCCTCCACGACCATCCCGACCGGGCGCTCGCGCACCGGCCTGTACCACATGCCCGCCTGGCAGAAGCGGCAGCCGGCGGTGCACCCGCGCATGACCTCGACGACGGCGCGGTCGTGCACGGCCTCGAGCACCGGCACGACCGGCCGCAACACCGGCATGGTGCTCGAGAACGCCGTGAAGACCTGGCGCCGGGCGGGCCCTGTGCTGAGGCCCGGCGCCCACACGCCCGGCACCGCGGCGAGGGCTTGCAGCCGCGCCGCCCGCGAAGGCGCCTCCAGCGCCGCCACGATCCCGGCGAGCCGGTGCTCGGCCTCGCCGACGAAGAAAGCGTCGAAGAACGGCGCCAACGGCCAGGGGTCGGCCACGCCCGGGCCGCCGCCGAGCACGATGGGGTGCGCCTCGCCGCGATCCGCGGCGTGCAGCGGCACCCCGGCGAGGTCGAGCATCTCGAGCACGTTCGTGTACGTGAGCTCGTGCGGCAGCGTGAAGCCCCACAGGTCGCACGCGGCTACCGGCGCGAGCGTCTCGAGGGTCCACAGCGGCACGCCGGCGTCGCGCATCAGGCCGGCCATGTCGGGCCACGGGCAGTAGGCGCGCTCCGCGACCGCCGTGGTGGTGTCGTTCACCAGGGCGTACAGGATCTGCAGGCCCTGGTTCGAGATGCCGATCTCGTACACGTCGGGGTACGAGAGGACGATCCGCGGGCCTGCCGCGGGCTGCGAGCGGACGTTGAACTCTCCGCCGGTGTAGCGGCCGGGGCGCGAGACGCGCGCCAGCAGCCGCGCTAGATCACCAGTCGGCCACTCCCTTGAGTGGTCCGGGCAACCGGGAGCGTATGCGCTCAACCTGCCTGCTAATCCTTTGCATGCGCTGAAGCTGGAGCGGCGC
>CAIXSE010000877.1 GCA_903921965.1 uncultured Thermoleophilia bacterium
CATCCACTGCTGCATCAACCTGCCCGCGGGCGACCGCGCTGCGCGGGCCCGCGAGCTCAGCACCGCCCAGTGGACGGAGGTGCTCGACCAGGCGGCGGCGCTGGGCTGTCTGGAGGTGCGCTACACCGGCGGCGAGCCGCTGCTGCGCCCGGACTTCGAGGAGCTGTACCTGTACGCCCGCCGGCTGGGCATGAAGGTGCTGCTGTTCACGAACGCGCGGCGCATCAGCGCGGGGCTCGCCGACCTGCTTGCGCGGGTGCCGCCACGGGTCCCGGTGGAGGTCTCGGTGTACGGTATGCACGCGGCGTCGTACGAGGCAGTGAGCCGCGTGCCCGGCTCATTCGCCCAGTTCCGCCGCGGCGTCGGCCTGCTGCTGGACCGCGGCATCCCCTTGGTCGTCAAGAGCGCGCTGCTGCCGCCGAACCGCGCCGAGACCGACGAGTTCGAGGCGTGGGCGGCTACCATCCCCTGGATGGACGAGCCGCCCGGCTACTCGGCGTTCTTCGACCTGCGGGCACGGCGCGACGACCCGCGCAAGGACGCGCTCATCAGGTCGCTGCGCACGACGCCGGAGGAGGGGCTCGCGTTGCTCACGCGCGACGCGGACCGCTTCCGGCGGAGCACGGCGGAGTTCGCCTCCGGGTTCCTGGGGCCGCGCGGCGACCGGCTGTTCGGCTGCGGAGCCGGTCGCGAGGTGTGCGTGGACGCGTACGGGCGCGCGCAGCCGTGCCTCAGCCTGCGCGCGCCGCGGCTGTCGGTCGACCTGACGGGTGCCGGCGGCGGGCCGGCTTCGCTGGCCGCCGCCCTCGACGCTTTCCGCTCCCTCGACGACCTGCGCGCGAAAGACCCCGAGTACCTGCGCCGCTGCGCGCGCTGCTTCCTCAAGGGCCTCTGCGAGCAGTGCCCGGCCAAATCCTGGACGGAGCACGGCACCCTGGACACGCCGGTGGAGTACCTCTGCGAGGTCGCGCACGCCCAGGCGCGCTGGATGGGGTGGCTGGACCCGGGAGAGAGCGCCTGGGAGGTCGCCCATTGGCGCGAGCGCATCTCCCGGCGGGAGTAGGTACCCGCACCTGGATTGACGGGCTTCCTGCCTGCTAAGATGGCCGCACGCAGGAACTTGATCGGTCCATCAAGACTGGCGACTTGGTGACGTTCGTTCGAGAGACGCACTGTACAGACCGCCAGTCAGGGGGAGAGATGGCCGATTCAGACAGCCGCTGGGCCCGTCCGGCGCTTGTGGTGCTCGCCAGATGCAGGCCGGAAGAGGCCTTGTACAGCGGGTGCAAGCGGTGGCCCATCGAGATCTACGGCCCGCAGACCACCGATTCACGCTGCGGCCTGCCCAAGACAGGATCGGGTTGCCCGGGCTGCTCGGCGTGGACGGCGTCCTGAGCCCGGCGCATCTCCGAGCTGCGCGGCGGTGACCGGACGGCCTTTCCCGCACCTCGTCGTCACTTCGCTGTGATGACGGCGTCAGAGGGCGTTCCGCGGCTGCCCCTCGAAGGGCAGCTGGACCTCACGTACCGCTGCAACAACCGCTGCGTGCATTGCTGGGTGCGCCTGTCGAAGGACGCGCCGGAGCAGGTAGACGAGCTCGGCGTCGACGAGGTCCGTGGCATCGCGGACGAGGCCCGGGCGATGGGCTGCCGGCGCTGGGGCCTGTCGGGCGGCGAGCCGATGCTGCGTCCGGAGTTCAGCGAGGTCTTCGACTACCTCACCCGGAAGGCCGTCTCGTACTGGATCAACACCAACGGCACGCTGATCACGCCGAGCATCGCGCGGCTGCTGGTCCGCAAGGGCACCAAGATGGTCTCCCTGTACGGTGCCACCGCCGAGGTGCACGACGCGGTCACGCGCACGCCCGGCAGCTTCGAGCAGGCCCTGCAGGGTATGGCCTATCTGAAGGAGGCAGGCGCTGCTTTCGTCGTGCAGCTGACCTTCGTGCGCGAGAACGTGCACCAGCGGCCCGAGATGCGGGCGCTGGCGCTGTCACTCAGCCCTCACATACGCAGCGGGGCTTCCTGGCTGTACGCACCGGCCGACGGCTCGGCGGCCTGCGCCCGGGACGTGCATGCGCAGCGCCTCGCGCCCCGCGACGTCGTAGCCCTGGACCCTCCCGGCCGCGGTGGTGAGGAGGCCGCCGGGTGGACCGCTTCCTCGTGCTCCGCCCTCGCCGCCGGCGACGACCGTCTGTTCGCCGGCTGCATCGCCGGCCGGCCCTACTTCCACGTCGACCCGTACGGAGGCATGGCGTGGTGCTCCTACGTCACGGAGCCCGGCCTGCGCCACGACCTCAGGCGGGGCTCGTTCCGCGAGGCCTGGGACGACTTCATCCCCGCCTGCGGCGAGGAGGTGCGCGGCGACGAGGAGTGGCGCGCGAACTGCGGCTCGTGCGAGCTGAGAGACGACTGTCGCTGGTGCGCCGTGTACGCCCATCTCGAGACGGGGCGCCGCTCCGCCCCCGTCCCGTACCTGTGCGCCGTGGCCGCGGAGGTGCGCAGGTACAAGGAGGACTGGGAGGCGAGGCACCGGCGCTACTTCCGGGTCGCGGGCGTCACGGTCCTGCTGGAGAGCGACCTCGCGCTGGACACGGTGCGCTTTCCCGACGAGCTCGCGGCGTTCGCCGTGGATGCTCCAGGCGACGACATCGTCACGTTGCGCCACCACTTCGTGATGCCCGACAGGGCGGCCTGGGACGCGGGCGAAGAGGTGCTCCGCGAGCCGCCGTGGGCTGTCTCGCGCAAGGACGGCGCCTGGGTCTACGAAGGCGTGCTGCCGGCGCCCGAGCAGCCGCCGTTTCGCCTGGCCGTCTTCAACGCCGGGCACACGCGGGGCGTCGTCTACAGCCCGCCGGAGGACGCGGAGTTCGTCCGCGAGCACTGCTGGTTCTCGCTCTCCCTGCTTCCGACCGACCTCCTGTGGCTGGCACCCGTGCTGGCCGACCGCGACGCTGCCGTGCTGCACTCCGCGGCGGCCATCGTCAACGGTCGCGGCCTGCTGTTCGTGGGGCACTCCGGGGCGGGCAAGTCCACGACGATGGAGCTGCTCAAGGCGGAGCGGGACAGGAGCGGTCTCGACGTCCAGGTCCTCTGCGACGACCGCAACGTCGCCAGGAGGTGGCCGGAGGGTTGGCGCGCGCACGGCACCTGGAGCCACGGGACGACGAGGGGCGCCTCGCCGTCGTCCGCGCCCTTGGCTGCCGTCCTCTTCCCGCAGCAGGACGCGCTGAACGAGCTCGAGTTGCTCACCGACCGCAGGGCGGTCTGGCGGCGCCTGCTCACCACGCTCATCCGGCCCATGGTCACGGCGGAGTGGTGGAAGAAGGAGCTGGACGTGCTGGAGGGGCTCGTCGCCGACGTTCCCTGCTACGCGATGCGCTTCGACACGAGCGGGGCGATCGTGGCGCAGCTCGTGCGCCTGGCCGCCGGAGAACCGCTCGCGCCGGCGTGCGCGAGCGGAGGCACAGGTACGCCACCGGGAGGCACCCATGTCGCCTCGTGACCCCGGTCCCGCCGGGCGGCCGGAGGCCGGCGGCGAGACGGCGCGCGTGCCGGCGCATGAGGTCGCCGTCTGGCGCAAGCTGAAGGCACGCCGCGCCCCTCTCGAGGTCGAGTTCGAGCTCACGGCACGCTGCAACAACCACTGCCGGCACTGCTACGTCGACCTGCCGGCGGGCGACCCCAAGGCCAGGGCGGCGGAGCTGTCCGCGGAAGAGATCGTGGAGCTGGCGGGTGAGGCGGCCTCCATGGGCGCCGTCTGGTGCCTGCTCACCGGGGGCGAGCCGCTGCTGCGGGACGACTTCGCCCAGGTGTACCTCGCGCTCAAGCGGCTCGGCCTTCTGCTCGGCGTCTTCACGAACGCGTGCCTGGTCACCCCGGAGCACGTAGAGCTGTTCCGGCGCTATCCGCCGCGCGACCTGGAGGTGACGGTGTACGGCGCGACGCGCGCCACCTACGAGCGGGTGACGCGTCGCCGCGGCTCGTTCGAGGCCTTTCGCCGCGGCCTCGGCCTGCTTCTGGACGGCGGCGTGCCGGTTCGCCTCAAGGCCATGGCGCTGCGCAGCAACGTGCACGAGCTCGCACAGCTGAGGAGCTTCTGCCGCGAGCACACCAAAGACACCTGCCGCATCGACCCGATCCTGCACCTCCGCTACGACGGCGACGAGGCGCGCAACGCCGAGATCTGCGCCGAGAGGCTCTCGCCCGAGGAGGTCGTGGTCGTGGAGCGCGCCGACGAGGAACGCTTCGGCCGGCTGGAGCAGGGCTGCCGCGAGGGCGTGCTGGTGCTGCCGGAGCGCCGGGAGCAGCACGCCGACGCCTGCGACCACCTGTTCCAGTGCGGCGCCGGCGACGGCAGCTTCTCGATCGGCTACGACGGCACGTTCCGCGTGTGCGGCGCCCTCAGACGCCCCGACGCGCAGGTCGGCGTGCGCCCCGGCGCGCCCGGCGCGGTGAGCCTGCGCGAGGCGTGGGAGCGCGTCGTCCCGAGGGTCCGTGATCTGCGTGCCGCCGACCCGGAGTACCTCTCGCGGTGCCGTGTCTGCCCGATCATCAACCTCTGCCTCTGGTGCCCTGCGCACGCCCTGCTCGAGACGGGCTGTCTGGACGCCCCCGTCGAGTTCTTCTGCGCGGTGGCGCACGCCCGCGCGACCGCGCTGACCGGCGGCGCGGCAGACCCTCGGCAGGGGGCCGCGGGAAGCTGCCGGTGACGTGAGCGCGGTCTCCACTCAGCGGTCCGCCGGTCCCCCCGGCGCCCTCGGCAGCGTTGCCGCGGCGCCAACAGGAGCCTTGCTGCCCGTCCTTGCTTGGCCGCCGAGCAGTACCGACGACGTGGCGGCCGCCGCGACCCTCGTGGACGACTGGCCGGGCCTCCTCGAGTCGGCCCGGCTGGAAAAGGTGCTCCCGCTCGTGGCGGCACGTCTGACGAAGGAGGCGCCGGCAGGCGTGCCGGATGACATCCTCGAGCGGCTCGCCGTCGCGCGCAGGGCTTCGAACCACGCCGCGCTCCAACGCTCCGGGCAGGTGCTGCGCATCGTCGACCTGCTCGCAGGCGCCGGCATCACGGCCCTTCCGATCAAGGGGCCGGCGCTCGCCCAGGACCTGTACGGCGACCCCGGCCTGCGCTCGTCCTTCGACCTCGACTTCGTGGTGCGGCCCGAAGACGCTGCCGCGGCGCGCGAGACGCTGCTGCGGAACGGTTTCGAGGACGTCGGCAGGTTCAGTGAACGGATCCTGCGGCGGGGCCCGTGGTCGGAGAACGAGGTGTGCCTGATCGGCCGCTCCGGGTCGCCGGTGGTGGACCTGCACTGGCGGCTGGGCGTCGGGTACAGCACCCGGGGGGTGGACACCGAGCGCCTGCTGGCCGGGGCACGGCCGCTCTCGCTGCTGGGCCGCGACGTGCTGGCGCCCAGCCCTGCCGACCAGTTGCTGGTGGGCGCGCTCCACGGCGCCAGGCACCAGTGGACGCAGCTGGAGCTGCGGCTGGCCACGGCGCTGCAGGTGAGGCGTCTGCCTGCGGAGGCCTGGCCGAGAGTCTGCGCGACGGCTCGCGAGTGCGGCTGCCTGCGGCGCCTGATCGTCGGCGTCGTGCACGCCTGCCGGCCGTTCTCCGTCCCGGTACCGGCCGAGGTCGGCCGGCTGGTGCGCGAAGACGGGCTGGCCGAGACGTACCTCGCCACCCTGCGGCGCGAGGCCCGGCAAGCCCTGCGGCAGCGGCCTGCCGGCCGCTTCGCCGAGAAGAACTGGGCGGTGGTCCCGTCGCCGTTCCTGCGCGCCCTCTCCGAGGACAGCCTCATCGACGCCTTCGAGCACCTGCTGGCGCGGGGGCTGCTCCCCGGACCCGAGGATTGGGATGCCGTGGACCTGCCCCCGCGCCTCGAGGCGCTCTACTGGGTGCTCCGGCCGCCGCGCCTGGCCGGCAAGTACGCCGCGCTCGCCGTCGTACAGGCCGCGGGCCGGATGCGCTCGGGTTTCCGCACGCGATCCTGAGCTGTTCGGGCCGGCCGAAGCGTGGCCGCGCCCTGGCTGGAGACCTGTCCCGTGTGCAGGGAAAAGGTAATGGTCGGCGTGGCCAGATTTGAACTGGCGACCCCTAGTCCCCCAGACTAGTGCGCTAACCAGGCTGCGCCACACGCCGACCGTAGCGGGCATTCTACCACGGCGCCGACGGCGGCGTGGCGGGGGCCGCGTCCGCGCCCGGGCGGCGCTGGTCAGGGAGCGGGGAGGGGGTCCGCGGCGCCGGCGGTCCACTCCGGCGGCAGGCTCGCCGCGAGCTGCTTGCCGAGCACCCGGTGCACCGCCGCCGTCACGTGCGACTCGTCCCAGAAGAAGTACGTGTCCGGGTCGCCGGAGCCGGGCACGAACTCCGGGAAGGTGCGCACGTACGGACGGTCGATCTCCGTGAGCCCGTACGCGCCGGCCGCCACGCGCACGCGCCGCCAGGCCCGCACGAGGTCGAAGAACACGATGCGCGCGCGTTCGCCGAGCTCGCCCTGCAGGCGCTCGAGCTCGGCGGGGAGCAGCTCGTTGAGCGCGTACGTGAAGCCGCCGGCGACGCCGCTGCGGCCGGCGGCGACGTCCCACGGGCACACCGGCGCCAGCTTGGGGCCGATCACGAGCAGGCGCCGGGCGCC
>CAIXSE010000878.1 GCA_903921965.1 uncultured Thermoleophilia bacterium
CCCGTGCGGGGTACGGCTCTTCGAGAAGTAGGAGGAGACGCGCTTGCGCAGGTCCTTCGCCTTGCCCACGTACAGGACCTCGCCGCCCTCGCCGAGGAAGCGGTACACGCCGGGGTCGTGGGGGACGCGCGGCAGGCGGGAATCGAGGCCGCCGCGGGAGGGTGGGCTGGCTGCAGTCATCGCAGCGATTGTACTGCCCGCCCGCGGCGGGGCGCTCGCGACGACGTCCGACGCTTCAGGGGACGGCCACGGCGCGCCGATAGGGACTGCAGTCACGCACACGCAGAAGGAGCCCGCCATGTCGCCCGCAGAGCTGCCGCCCCAGAAGCAGATGACCGGGATGCTCGGCCACCCGGTGGCCGAGAACCCGATCGACCGCATGTTCGACACCGTCTACGCCCACTACGGGCTGAACTGGCAGTTCTGGAAGTGCGACGTGGCCGCCGACGACCTGGGGGCGGCCATCGCGGGGACGAAGGCGCTCGGCTTCCGCGGCTACGGCATCACGGTGCCCTACAAGATCGCCGCGATCCCCTTCCTCGACGGCATCGACGAGGACGCCACGGCGATCGGCGCCGCGAACTGGGTGACCAACGAGGACGGCCGGCTGATCGGGCACAACAACGACGGCAAGGGCGTGGTGAAGGCCATCGACAAGGTGACGCCCATCGCCGGCAAGCGTGTCGCGATGATGGGCGCCGGCGGGGCCGGGCGCGCCATGGCGGTGGAGCTCGGCTGGGCCGGCGCCGCGCACCTCACGGTGATCACGCGGCGCGAAGAGCAGGGCCGCGAGGTCGCCGAGCTCGTGCACCGCGCGGCCGGCATCCCCACGGCGTGGCAGCAGTGGGCCGGCGAGGTCGTCGTGCCCGACGGCACCGAGATGCTCATGAACGCCACGCACCTCGGCTGCGCCCCGGCGTGCGAGCCGGTGCCGCTGGTGTGGGACAGCCTCGACCCGGCCGCGACGGCCGTGGACGTGATCACGAACCCGCGGATCACGCCGTTCCTGGCCGCGGCGCGGGACCACGGCTGCGCCGTCGTCGACGGCGTCGAGATGCTGGTACAGCTCGCGATGCAGCTGTTCGAGACGTGGACCGGCGTGAAGCCGGCCGAGGAGGTCTTCCAGAAGGCGGTCGCGGAGGCGCTCGGGGAGTGAGCGCCCCGGGGCCGGCCGGTGACGCCGGGGCCGTGACCGCCGGTCAGGCCCCCGGCTCGACCAGCACCTTGAGGCACGCCCCGGGCTGCGCCGCCGTGCGGAACGCCTCGCCGATCTCGCCGAGCGGGAAGCGGTGCGTGATCATGTCGTCCACACGCACCGAACCGTGGGCGAGCAGCTCGAGGGCGCGGCGGTTGTCGAGCGGGGCCGCGCCGTAACACGTGGCGAGCGTCACCGAGTTGCGCCAGAACGGGTTGAAGTCCACCGGCAGGGCTTCGCCGGGCATGCCGACGGCGAAGAAGAGCACGGTGCCGCCGCGGTCGACGCTGCGCAGCGCGGCCTCGGCGGCCGGCTGGGCGCCGGTGCAGATGATGACCTTGTCGGCCGGGCGCCCGGCCGCCTCGGTCCAGCGCTCCGGCACGTCGGCGCTCGCGGCGAAGGTGAGGTCGGCCCCCGCGCGGCGCGCCGCCTCGAGGCGGAAGTCGTCGACGTCGACGGCGCCGACCGTGCCGGCGCCGAGCGCCCGTGCGAGCTTGACGAACAGGATGCCGGCGATGCCGGCACCGTACACCAGCACGCTGTCGCCGGGCGCGAGGCCGGTGGTGCGCAGCCCGCGCACCACCGTCGCCAGCGGCTCCACGAACGTGCCGGCCTCGTACGAGACGGACTCCGGCAGCTCGAGGATGCCGGTGCGCACGCTGCGCCCGGACACGCGCAGGTACTCCGCGAAGCCGCCGGGCGTGAAGTTGTTGACCTCCTGCAGCGTGCGGCAGGCGGTCTCGTTGCCCCGCAGGCAGTACAGGCACTCGCCGCACGGCACATGGTGGGTGGCGAACACGCGCTGGCCGGGGCGCCACTCGTCGACCCCCGGCCCCACCTCGACGACCTCGCCGGTGACCTCGTGCCCGAGAACGAGCGGCGCCCGCTTGATCCGGTACCACTCCATGAGGTCGGAGCCGCAGATGCCGCTGGCGACGACGCGCAGCAGCACGTCGCCGGGTCCGGCGGAGGGGACCTCCTGCTCCTCGACGCGGACGTCGGCGTTGCTGTAGTACATGCCGACCTTCATGCGCTCCACCCCGTCGGTCGTCGCGGGCCCGCCGGCCGTCACGAGCCCTTGAGCTCCCGGTAGAGGTCGAAGGCATCCTTGGCGGTGGCCTTCTCGTGCACGACGGCGCGCACCGCCTGGATCATCGCCACCGGATCGTCCGACTGGAAGACGTTGCGGCCCATGTCGACACCGGAGGCGCCGCGGTCGATGGCGTCGCGCGCCATCTGCAGGGCGTCGAGCTCGGGGAGCTTCTTGCCGCCGGCCATCACGATCGGCACGGGGCAGGCGGCCGTCACCTGCTCGAAGTCCTCGATGTAGTACGTCTTGACGATGGTCGCGCCGAGCTCGGCGAGGATGCGCGTGGCGAGCCCGATGTAGCGCGCGTCGCGGGTCATCTGCGTGCCGACCGCGGTGACGCCCAGCACCGGGATGCCGTAGCGGTAGCAGGCATCGACCATGCTCGTCATGTTGTGGACCGACTCCGACTCGTGCTCGCCGCCGATGAACACCTGCACGGCCACGGCGGCGGCGTTGAGGCGCAGGGCCTCCTCGACGTCCATGGCCAGGTACTCGTGCGAGAGGTCCTTGAGGATGGAGGGGCCGCCGGAGGCGCGCAGCACCACGGAGCCGGCCGTCTCGGGGTGGATCTGCGAGCGCAGGATCCCGCGCGTGCACATGAGGGCGTCGGCGTAGGGCACCAGCGGGCGGATCGTCACGTCGACCCGCTCGAGGCCCGTCGTCGGACCCTGGAAGTAGCCGTGGTCGAACGCCAGCATCACGGTGTTGCCGCTGGCCGGGTCGAAGATGCGCGAGAGGCGGTTCTTCATGCCCCAGTCGTAGTTCGCCGACCCCTTGAGGAAGTAGCGGTCGCACTCGTGGGGCACGTCGAGGAAGAACTCCTTGGTCTTGGTGGAAAAGTCCTGCTCTGGCATGGTGCAGCCTCTCTCGGGACGGGTGTCGTGCGGGGGGTCGGCACTGGGGCGCCGAAGCCCGCCTGACTCTAGAATCCGGCCCGGCGGGCGTCAAACCGCCCGGCGCGACGCCCGTGAGACCGCCGCGCCCGTCAGCCGGGCGGGACGGCGTGCGCCATGACCAGCTTCACGACGTACAGCGGCGGCAGCCAGACCATCCCGGCGGGGCCGAGGAGCACGGTGACCCCGAGGACGACGCCCGCCGACCCGAGACCGAAGGCGACGGGGCGCTCGAGAGGCGCCGGACACGCCATGACCACGGCGACCGCGACCAGCATCGAGAGATAGAGCACGCCGGCCTGCCACCACGCGAAGCCGGGCCACAGCAGGGCGACGACGAACGGGTGCACGTGGGCGGCGAAGAAGAGCAGTTCCCGCCCACGGGACTGCTCGGGCCGGTGCCACCAGCGGCCCCCGGAGCGCGTGGCGTTGACGACCACGCCGCCGCCGATGTCGAACGCGAACACGACGGCGACCGCGATCTGCAGAACGGACCATTCCGAGGCCACCAGCGCCCAGGCCAGCTGGACGAGCGCAGCCGCGAGCGCGGACCCCCACCCGAGCGCCAGCTCCGACGGGGAGGCCCACGGCCCGATCAGGGGGTCGGAGAGGCGGCGGACCAGCGTGCGCCGGGAGCCGCCCACGGTGGCTCAGCCGCCCGCGGACGGGCGCCCGTCGAGCACCCGGGTCAGGAACTCGCCGGTGTACGAGGTGCCGGCCTGCTCGAGGAGGTCCTCGGGCGTGCCCACGGCGACGATGCCGCCGCCCTCTTCCCCGCCCTCGGGGCCGAGGTCGACGATCCAGTCGGCGCTCTTGATGACGTCGAGGTTGTGCTCGATGACCACCACGGTGTTGCCCTGGTCGACGAGCCGCTGGAGCATCTCGAGCAGCTTGTCGATGTCGGCGAAGTGCAGGCCGGTGGTGGGCTCGTCGAGGATGTACAGCGTGCGGCCGGTGGCCACCTTGCTGAGCTCGGCGGCGAGCTTGACGCGTTGCGCCTCGCCGCCCGACAGCGTGGTGGCCGGCTGCCCGAGCTTGATGTAGTCGAGGCCGACGTCGCGGAGCGCCTTGAGCCGCCGCGCGATGCGCGGGATGCTCGCGAAGAAGTCCACGCCCTCCTCGACGCTCATCTCGAGCACCTCGGCGATGTTCCTGCCCTTGTACCAGACCTCGAGCGTGTCGCGGTTGTAGCGCTTGCCGTGGCAGACCTCGCAGGGCACGTACACGTCGGGCAGGAAGTGCATCTCGATCTTGATCTGCCCG
>CAIXSE010000879.1 GCA_903921965.1 uncultured Thermoleophilia bacterium
CGGCACGCAGCTCGGTATTACCGTGACAAGTAATACCACGCGAGGAGGCACCGTGAGGATCACCAGCAAGGGTCAGGTCACCATCCCGCAGGACATCCGCGAACGGTTCGGGCTGCTGCCGCACACCGAGGTCGAGTTCGCAGTCGAAGGCAACGTGGTCGTACTGCGCAAGGCGGCGAGCGGGAGCGCCAAGGCGCGCGAATGGATCCGCCGTTACCGCGGCAGCCTCGATGCAGGTATGACGACCGACGAGCTCATGCAGCTGACCAGAGGCGAGGACTGATGGTCCGGGTCCTGGTCGACACCAACGTGCTCGTCGACCTGCTGACCGACGACCCCACGTGGGCGACGTGGTCGTCGGACGCGTTCTGCGCATGCATGGACCACGCACGCATGGTCATCGACACGGCGGTCTACGCCGAGCTCGCCGTGCGCTACCCGTCCGTTGAAGCACTCGAGCAGATGATCGGCGCCGCCGGACTCGAGCGCGAGCAGGTCCCCTGGAGCGCGGCCTTCCTCGCGGGCAAGGCCTTCGACGAGTACCGCCACGCGGGCGGCACGCGCCGCTCCCCGCTCCCCGACTTCTACATCGGCGCGCACGCCGCCGTCACGGGCATGCGGCTGCTCACGCGTGACGCCGACCGCTACCGCACCTACTTCCCTTCCGTGGAGCTGATCGCGCCCGACTCCTGAGCCGAGGACACGCCCGCCGGCCGGACGACCCGCTCGACGCGACGCGCGGGAGACGATACCTGAGCTCAAGGCGCGCTGAACGCCCTCACCGGCGGCTCACGAGGTAGTCGCCGCGCGCGCCGCCCACGATGAGACGTGCCCCCACGGCGCCGTGCGCCCAGGACACCCGTTCCACCGTGCCGCGCGCCTCGACCACCTCGCCGGCGCGCGCCTGCTCGGCGAACCTCCCGCGGAAGGAGACGATCTCGTCCAGCCCTGCGGGCACCGGGCCCTCGAGAGCCGTCACCCGGTCGATCCTGTAGCTGCACGGGCTGAAGAGCGCGTCCGCGTCGTCGGTCACCCGCGCCCTCAGCCCGATCGTCCCCAGCGACTCGTACCTCGGGTCGCCGTACGTCTCCGGCGTCTCCCACGGCAGCTTGACGAAGCGCAGGAAGACGGAGCGGCCGGCGAACCGCGACTCGTTGACCTTGCGCAGTTGCAGGCGCACGAAGTCCTCCGGTGTCAGAGGCGTGTCCCGGCGATGCGTGGCGCCGAGGGCGGCGAGCTCGCCCGTGTCCGGCAGGCGCACGGGCGCGCCGGGGTCGCGCAGCAGGCGCGACCACGCGTCCCTCACCGCGTGGCCCTCCAGCTCGCCGTAGACGACCACATCGACGTCCGACGCGGCCTCGTGGAGGCCGAACAGAAGGGAGCCCGTGAGGCCCGCGCTGCCGGGCGGGAGCCCGCTCTCGCTTTCGAGGAGCTCGCAGACAGCGAGCGCCGCCTCCTCCACGGCATCACCCGGGCCGGCCTCCCGCAGCTCACGCAGGCGCGCCCGCGGGTCGTGCACGCGTCGTACGCGGTCGTGCGGGACCGTCTGCACGCGCACGCCGAGGACGCGGTCGTCGACGACGTAGTCCTCGTCGTGCCGGGCCAGTTCCTCGAGCTGCTCGCCGAACGCGTACAGACGGCGGTACCGCACCCCGGCGCGCCTCCGCGGACCCCTGGGATCGGGCGCGTACCGCAGGTACGCCACCGTGCGCCCGGGCGGGTGTGCGTGGCCCTTGACCGTGAAGATCAGGCCGTCGCGGCACTCCAGGGCGAACCCCTCGATGGGGGGCACCTCCGGCAGGCCTCCACGCGCGCCCGCGCCGCCCGGCGGCGAGGCCTGGGCGGAGACCATCGGGCCTCCCGCACCAGCGCCGCGGCCTCCGGCGACCGGGATTGTCGCCTCGGGACGAGCCGGTGTAGAGTCAGGCCGGTCCACGTCGTCCACCCCCCTGGTCCGCGTCACGGAGAGGCTTCGCCGTGCAACTGCTGGTCAGCGTCGTCAGCGAAGATGAGGTCGCGGCCGCCGTCTCCGGCGGTGCGGACATCATCGACGTCAAGAACCCCGCCGAAGGCTCCCTGGGCGCGCCGCCCGTCCACGTGGTGCGGCGCGTGCGCGAGGCCGCCCCGGCGCACCTCCCGGTGAGCGTCGCGATCGGCGACATGCCACACGTGCCCGGCGTGGCCGGTCTGGCCGCCGCGGGCGCAGCGGCCTGCGGCGTGGAGTACGTCAAGGTGGGGCTCATGGGGTCCCGCACACCGGATGCCGCCGTCGAGCTCCTCGCTTCCGTGTGCCGTGCCGTCCGCGAAACCCGGCCGGGCGCCAGGGTCATGGCCGCGGGGTACGGCGACGCCGCCCGCGTCGGCGCTCTCCCCGTCGAACACCTTCGCGACGTGGCCTGCGCCGCCGGCGCCGCCGGCTGCATGATCGACACCGCCGTCAAGGACGGCTCCACGCTGTTCGACGCCGTGTCAGACGACGAACTCCGTGCGTTCGTCGCCTCGTGCCGGGCGGCCGGCCTTCTCAGCGCGCTCGCCGGCTCACTGCTCGCCGACGACATCCCACGGGTCGCCGCCCTCGGCGCCGACATCGCAGGCGTGCGCGGCGCCGCCTGCAGCGGCGACCGGCTCACCGGCAGGGTGGACGAAGGGGCCGTGCGCCGCCTCAAGGCGCTCGCCTCGGCAGGCTGAGGCCGCCGCAGCGGCCGTCGTCCAGCAGCTCCTCCAGCTGACCGTCGGCGCCGCCGTCGAGCACGTAGAGCGGCGCCTCGAGACCACCCACGACCTGGCCGAAGTACCGGTCCACGGCTTCCCAGCCCGCCAGCTCACGGGGCGTCACAGCAGCACCCGCGGCCGGCCGGCCCGACGGCAGCGGCACGGCCATCCCCGCCGCGTCCTTGAGCAGGACCAGGCGGGCGGCTCGGCACTCCCGCGCCACCCAGGCGGCGATGCTGTCGGAGGTCACGTCCCACGTGTGCGGCAGCGGGTCGGCCGCGCGCAGCCACGCGCCGGGCAGCAGCACCCGCGGCGCTCCGGGCGCGGCGCCGAGCGCCTCCTCGCGACTCCCGGCCGGGCGGCTCTGCTCGATGAGCCCGGCAAGCGCCGTACCGTAGACGTCCATCGCCGTCACGGCCATCCAGTGCGCGGTCGACGCTCCCAGGCGCTCCCGGTCGTCCAGATCGCGTACCGCGTCGGCGAACGCTCCGCCGCCGGGCACGATGAGCAGGCCGTGCCGCCGCGCCAGCAGGGCGAGGCGGTCGGCGAGGCGGCGCAGGCCGCCGCGACGTGCGAGCCGGCCGCCGACCTTGAGCACGGTCAGGTCCACCGCTCCACCAGTCCGAACGCACGTCCCGCGACCACGGCCACCGCGCAGGCCGGGAACGCCACGGGGTCCAGCGGCCCGCGGGCCGCCTCCTCGAGAAGATCCAGCCCCACGACCCGCGCCACGTCGTCCGCGAGGAATGCCCCGACACCGACGGCGAGCAGCGGCAACCTCGCGGCGCCCTGAGCCGCCAGCACCTGGGCCACGCCATCGGCCACCTGCGCCGCCTGCCGCCGGGCCAGGTACGCGGCGATCGCCGCCGTCTCGGCCTCCGTCTGCACTTCCGCATCCTCGCAGACGAGCCTGGCCAGCCTGGCGCGAGACTCCGCGGCGCTCGTGCCACGCCCGTCGGGCGTCGGGCACGTGTACTGCCCGGGCTGCAGGCGCCCGAGGGTGACGTACACGTCCGCGGTCTGTGCGAACCATTCCGCGGCCACCCGGCACCAGCCGCCCCGCAACGGGACGAAAGGAGCGAAGGTGTTGGGGTTGGTCCGCAGCACGCCCGTGTAGACCAGCTCTCCGCTCACGAGGCGATCGGCGTCGGTGAGGCCGCGGGCCGCGACGCGGCCGCCGCGCACAGGAATGATGTCGGTGGTGGTGCTGCCGACGTCGACCAGCAGGCAGTCCGCGACCCGCTCCGCCGCCAGCGCGGCCGAGGCGACCCAGTTCGTCGCGGCCACCTCCAGCGGACGCCCGCGCGCCTGCGCGAACGAGACCGCGCGGCCTTGCGTGTCGAGCAGGAGTCCGGGCTCGCCGCCGAAGGCGTCCTCCAGCGCGTCCAGGACGAACAGCACCCCCTCACGCCTGCTGCGGAAGACGTCCGACAGCTCGGCGGTCATGGTCACGCCCATGGGTGTGCCCGGATCGAGCCCGGCCTCGACGGCGCATCCCCTGAGCACCTGTGCGAGCGCCTCGGGGTCGCGCCACACCTCGAAGGGGCGCACGACGGCCCGCACGGCGGCCACGCAGCCGCCACGGACACTCAGCGCCGCCAGCTTCACGTTGACCCCGCCGATGTCCCAGCCCGCCACCGTGAGCGCCTGAGCCCTAGTCATGACCCTCCACCGAGAACGGCACGGGCCGCCGCACCGCGACAGGCCCGGGCGGAAGCACCCCGTCGACGCACGCCCGCCACAGAGCAGGAGCAAGGTCGAGCTGCAGGGCGCGCGGCAGCGCCAGCACCGGCGTCGTGACGCGCGGGTTGATCTCGAGCACCCTGCATCCCCCGGCGCCGACGATGAGGTCGACGCCCACGAGCCCTGTCAGGCCCGGGACCAGCTCCACCGCGTCCCGGGCCACCAGGAACGCCACATCACGGAGGCCGTGATCCACACCGACAGTGCCCCCCCGGTACGACGCGGACGGCCCGAGCACGACATCCTGGGCGTTGAGACAGAGGGCACAGGCACGGCCTCCGCCGGCCAGCAGCGAGACGCTCATCGCTTCACCCGGCTCCAGGCGTTGCACGAGCACAGGGCCGCCATCGACACGGTGTGCGGCAGCCATCGCCTCCACCAACTCGGCGTCGTCACGGGCTTTGCCAACGCCTTCACAGGCCGCTCCCAGCCTCGGTTTGACCACCACAGGGTACCCGATGGCGGCGGCGGCCTCGCGTGCCTCGCCGACGCCGGCGGCCTCGCGGCACGCCGGCACGGGCCGTCCCGCCTCCTTCAGGCGGCGGGACAACGCGCCCTTGTCGGCCGCCGCGGCGACCGCCGCCGAAGGGCTGCCGAGGAGGAGTGCTCCCGTCCGCTCGACCACGGCAGACGCCCGCGCGAGCACCCCGCCCGTCTCGGGAGCCACGACGAGCGCCGCCCCGCAGCGGGACGCGAGCGAGGACAGCGCCGCCAGCCCGGTACCCGGCGCGACACGCACGACCTCGTCGGCCGGCAGACCGTCGTGGCCGAGCCGCGCGTCGCAGGTGGTCACCAGCGGAAGGCGCCCCCACACCCGGAACAGCGCCGTCACCGCCAGCTGGACGGCGCGCGCCTCGCGCCACCAGCCCGGAAGCGCCCCGTCCGCGGGCAGGCCGCCACCGGTGATATGTTCGTACACCAGGATCGCCGAAGGAGCCTCAGCCATGGACATCGTCCCCGTCGTCGACCTCATGGACGGTCGCGTCGTGCAGGGCCGGGCCGGAGAGCGAGAGAAGTACCGTCCCGTGGACAGCGCCCTCGTCGAGGGCAGCGACCCCCTGGACGTAGCCCAGGCCCTGCTCCGGCACACGGGCGCGACGCGGCTGTACGTTGCCGACCTCGATGCCATCACGGGCCGCGGCGCACAACTCGCGGCGCTCTCGCGGCTGGCGAGCGAGACCACGGCCGAGCTGTGGGTCGACGCCGGCGTGGCAACGCCGCGAGCCGCGCACGACCTCCTCGAGGCCGGCGCCGCGCGCGTCGTGGTCGGCACCGAGACCCTGCCCGGCGCGGACGCTCTCGGCGCCCTCCGCGCCTCCTTGTCCGACCAGCGGCTGCTGCTCAGCCTGGACCTCGGCGACGAGGGCCTGCTCAGCCCGTCCCCCGCACTCAGGGGCCTCGGCCCCGCCTCCGCCCTGCGGGCGCTGGACGCGGACGACCTGCCGCAGGTGCTGGTGCTCACGCTCCGCCGCGTCGGCACCTCGTCCGGACCCGACCTGGCGACGCTGGACGCGTTCCGCGCCGCGTTCCCCGGTGTGTCGCTCGTCGCCGGCGGAGGAGTGCGTTCGCCGGCAGACCTCACGGCGCTGGCCGGGCGCGGCGTGGACGCGGTCCTGGTGGCCACCGCGATCCATTCGCGCGCGCTGGACGCCGCCGCCATCCGCGCGTTGCGCACGCACTGACCCGCTCACCAGCGCGCCGAGAGCTCAGGTACGCGGCGCACCATGCCGTCGGCGACGAGGAAGACGAAGAGGGCCGCGCACACGAGATCGGCGGTGGTCCCCGGGTTGCGGGGGTGGGACGGGTCGCGCAGCTTGGCGTCGAACACGCGCAGGCTCGCACGGCCGGCTTCGCCGCCCGTGCCTCCGGCGGCGAGCACCGCGGCCGCACCTCGCGACACCTCCTCCGCGGCGCGCCGTCCGTGTTTGCGTTCGATCAGCGTGTCGGGGACCTCGGCGAGGATGCGCAAGAAGGCGGAGACCACGGCGTCCGACAAGCGCGCGCCCGCCGCCCACGACTCCCGCAGCACGGGGTGACCCAGCGAGAACGTCACCTCGAACGCGGTGCAGTATTCGCGCGCGACCGAGTCGCGGTCGCGCGCCAGTTCCATAGCCTGACGCAAGGTGAGGTCGGGCTCGGCCTCGGCCACGTCGTGCTCGCGCACGTGCCCCATGCCCGCGGGCCCGGCCAGCCTGATGGCCGTGTAGGCGTCGCGCGCGTCCGCGCGCGTGAGCTCATCGAGCACGCCGGAGAGCGCCCGGCGGAGCCGCGGCGGGTCGTCCGCCCGCGCGGCAGCCTTCGCGAGCGGCGCGAGCAGCAGCACGATGCCGAGATTCGTGTTCGTGGTGACCAGACGGCGCGTGTCCGACACCGCGCGCAGCACCGTGCGCCCCACGGGAGCACCCCCGGCTTCCGCGAACGCGGGACCGACGGCCACGGCGCTGGCCACGAAGTCGGCGTACGAAGCGTCCGCGAACGAGGCCGCCGGCGACACGTTGCCGGGCTTCTCCGCGGTCGCCTCGTACAGGCACGCCAGTTGCGCCGCCCACCCGAGTGCCGCGGCGTCCGGCCCGGTCACGAGCGCTCCAGCACGTGGTCGACCAGCGCCCGGGCGGCATCGAAGCCCGTCGCCGCCTTCAGCTCGCGCCAGCCCGGGATCGTGTTCACCTCCACGACCGACATGCCGCCGTCTTCGCAGGGCAGCAGGTCCACGCCGGCATGCTCGGCGCCCATGGCCCGCGCCGCGCGCACGCTCAACTCCTCGATCTCGGGCGTGAGCGCGCACGGCTCCCCGCGGGCGCCCTGCGCCGCGTTCGTCTTCCAGTGCGTGCCGCGCCGGAGCATGGCGGCCGCGACGCGGCCGCCGATCACGAAGGCGCGTACGTCCTCGTGGCCGTGCGGCACGAACTCCTGGATGCAGAAGATGTACCGGCCCAGCTCCAGCGCGCGCAGGGCGCGGTAGGCGGTGTCGGGGTCCGACACGCGCACCATGCCGCGCCCCTCCGACCCGAAGAGCGGCTTGACGACCACGTCACCACCGAGCTCCTCCACGGCCGCCAGGGCATCCTCGAAACGCTCGCAGACGACCGTCCGCGGCGTGCGCAGCCCGGCGTCCTCGAGCAGCGCGGCGGCGTAGTACTTGTCCACGCCGCGCTCGATGGCGTAGGCCGAGTTCACGACGCGCACCCCCGCGGCCTCCAGCACGCGCAGCGCATCCATGCGGTAGACGACCTGCTCCAGCGACCCGGCCGGGACTGCGCGCACGAACACCACGTCCTGCTCGTCGAGCGCCGTGCCGTTCACCGAGAGGCGTGCGCCGCCGGCGATCCGCGCCGTGAGCCGCGTGACGGGTACGCACTCCGCTGCCACGCCTCGCCGTGTCAGCGCCGCGGCGAGACTCTCCGTGTGCCACCCGCCCTTCTGCCCGAGGATGACCGCCTTCAAGACAGCAGCGTCGCGCCCACCAGGTCCGGCGCCACGCCCCCGGCCTTGAAGGTCCGTCCGCTGCGCGTGTTCGTCAGCGTCACCTCGGCAGGGCTGAACAGCAGCGGGTCGATCTTGTAGAAGTCCCCGTCGTAGCGACGGAACAACTCGGCGAAGGAGGCGCCATAGTCGCGCGACCCACAGGACGGCAGCCTGGGGACGACCTCCTCGAGCACGGCGTCGTCGCAGTCGACCGTGTACCAGGCGCGGCCCCCGTACAGGACGGCGTCGTTGGTGCGTCCGATGGCGGCGAGGTCGTCGCCCGCCACGGGAGCGAGCGGGCAGGTACCGAACCCCGCCCGCACCGCGCCCAGGCCGAAGCCGATCTCGTGCATCTTGTGCAGGCCCGTCTCCACGACGCGGGCGGCCACCTGGACCGACCCCACGATGCTGGCGGTGGGGGCCACCACGAGGCTCACCGCCGGCGGCGCCACGCCGCACCTCTGCGCGACGTAGCGAGCCACCTCGTCGGGCGGGAGATCGCGCGCCTCGAGGGCCAGGACCGCCACGGAAGCACTCTCCTCCACCTCGAGGTCGTCGAAGAGGGGCTCGCGGCGGTGCAGCGCCCGGGCCGGACCGGAGCCCATGGCGAAGTACTTCCTGCCCTCGTCGCCCACCGGCACGTTGACCGCCCAGCCGGCGTACTGCGCCGCCATGCAGGCGAGCACGGGCCGGCTCACCGAGACGGCGACCCCGGGCAGCACCAGGTCGCCGAGGTGAAGCTCCTGGAACTGGACGTGCCCCAGCCCGCCGAGGCAGACCTCGGCGAACAGACGCCCCGCCGCCAGCGACCCGGCCACGTGCACGCCCGCGTCGACGACGAGGGCGCCGCACTCGAGGCGGCTGCTCGCCGTCTCCAGGCGGGCCTCTTCGGCGGCGAGCTCGTCGACGAGCCCGGCCGCCAGTTCATTCAGACTCATCGCGGACAAGGATCTCACCCCTTCCGGCCACATCGCCGTCTCCCATGTACCGCCGGAACACGCCTTCGGCCACCGCGGCCGCTCCCAGCAGTCCCCACTCCGCCAGCCTCGTCGCGTAGTACCGCAAGAAGACCGGCCGGTACGTGCTGCAGTAGGCGAAGCCGGCCGAGACGCCGGCGACGCCGCCCAGCGCCACGATGCTTCCGCGCCGCATGCCTCTTCCCGCGTCGCCACCCAGACCGCCGGCCACGACGAGGGTGCCGCCGTCCATGCCGGCGCCGGCGAACTCACCGGCGCCGCCGAGCACCACCATGAGGCCGCGCCGCATGGAGGTGGCGCACTCGCGGCCCACACTCCCCTGCACCAGGATCAGGCCGCCGCTGGCGCCGTGCCGCTCGCCGGTGTGCGCGGCGCCGACGAAGGCCGCCCCGTCGCCATCGACGACGATGCGCCCGCCGGCGATGTGCGCGCCGAGCCAGTCGCCGGCGCTGCCCTGCACCCGGATCTCGCCGCCCTTCATGCCGGCGCCGGTGTGCGGCCCCACGTCGCCCGTGACCAGGACCTCCCCCCTCGTCATGCCGCGCCCGATGTTCCGCACCGCGGCGACGTCCCCGTCCACCACGATGCTCTCGGGGGCGACCCCCTCCACGTCGAAGAGGTCGCCGAGCGTCACCTCCTCGCGCCCGTACGCCGCCGGCAGCGACGCGATCTCGCGGGCGCCCAGCCCCAGGAAGCGGTCGGGGCTGATGCTCGATCCATCCACCGGCACGGCGCTCGACTCGCGCCGCGTGAGCACCATTCCCAGCCGCTCGTACATGCTCGCCGCGCACGAAAGACAGCCCAACGCGAGCTCCTCCCCTCTCGGACGCCGTCGGCTCCTCAGCCCGCGAGGAGCTCCCGCAAGTGGAACTTGTACTGGCCCAGGGTCCCGCCGTAGTTGCCCGCGGTGATGCGGGTGATACCCGGACGGCAGGCCGCCCTGATGCCACGCCGCATCGCCTCGCGCATCGCCTGTTCACCGAAGCCGTCGAGGACGAGCTCCAGCACCGCGTTCTCCCCTTCGCGCAGCCCGGTGTCGGGGACGAGAGCGCGGACGGTGGGACAGAAGGGAGTGTTGCTCGAGACGTGCTGGCCGGCGTAGCGGGAGGACGTCTTGCTGCCGCTGCGCACGATGCCCCCGGGGAACGGCAGGATCACGCCCGCGACCGGCCGAATGGCGTCGACGGCCGCCTCGGCGGCGGCCAGCGTCACGTCCAGGTCCTCACCGATGACGAAGAAGTTGCCGCCGCCGATGCCCTTGGCCACGCCGAAGGTCTCCTCCACCACGAACTCGCCATCCATGACCGGGACGCGCCACAGGCGGTGTCCCGCCAGGAGCTTGCTGCCCTGATAGCCGTCGCCGAAGTAGCGCAGCTTGCCGCCCACCTTGACCTTCTCGGGACCGCCGAGCCCGTCGTAGCAGGCCGAGGTGGCCGACGTCATGACCGCCTGGCCCACGCGCGTGAGCAGCTGGGACTCCATGCTCGCACGCGACGTGGTGAAGAAGAGGGCGGCCACGCCGGGCCGGCCGTCCGGTGCGACCTCGTCGCCGAGCTCGTTGACCCCCGCCTCACAGCCGCAGCCGATGATGGACGTGGCGAGTCCCGTCGCGGCGCCGGCGGCGATCCGCGCCCACCGCTCGTTCTCGGCGGTGATGATGAGCCGAGCACCCCACATGCCGAACGCCTCGGCGAACGTGTCCTCGATGAGCACTCCGTCAATCTGCACGAGGTGACCTCCTCTCCCAGAACGGCGCCGGCCCGGGCTCGTCCGCCCGAAAGCGCCGCCGTACCTCATCCATGCCGTCCACGACCACGTGGTCGAGGACCGTGCCGCCGGCAGCGCGCAGCCTCATGGCGGCGACCAGCCCGGCCGGCTCGCCGCCGAGGAGCCCCTGCGCGATGAGGGCCGCTCCCTGCGCGGCCTCTTTGGCCTGTACAGCGAGCCCCCGGACCCGGCACACCGGAGCGACGCAGTCGAGCCGCTCCGCCACGCGCTCCTCGATCCAGCGCACGCGGCACAGCCGCCCCGAGAGGAGCACCTCACGCGGCGGCGCCACCGTGGCCAGAGCCGCCACCTGCTTGGCGACGCCTTCGAAGAAGGCCTCCCAGGCGTCCGCGGCGCGGCGGTCGCCGGCCGCGGCGGCGGCCAGCTCTTCGGGCGTCGCGCCGGGCGCGCCGGCGGCGGCCGCGACGCCTCCGCCGGCCAGGCGGCCCTTGCCGACGCCGCCGAGCAGGCAGGCCACCTCGCCGTCAAGGGCGCCGGCGGCGCCGAAGCCCATGGCGCCGGACGTCCCCCCGGCGCCGTCGACGACGGCGCCGTCACACACCGCGAGCACCGCGGTGAAGGCGCCGCCCAGCTCGACGAACACGAACGACGTCTCGTCGTACCCGACGCCGAGCCGCCGCGCCTGGTCCCACACGCCCAGGGCTGCGGCGCACACCTTGTCCGCGGTGCCCATGTCCACGCGGTTCACCTTGCGGTGCGCCGGCACCGTGGGCAGCTGTACCACCGAAGGCGCGAAGCACACGGGCAGGCCGCTCGCGGCGAGAGCGCGCACCAGGCGGCCCATGCCGGCGATGATGGTGTCGGCGTCGTCGTGCCGCGCGTCCGCGAGCACCATGAGGCCGACCTCGCGCGGCCCCACGTCGGCCGCCGCCGTCCACGGCAGGCCGTACCCCGACGGACCGACGACGAGGTCCAGCGGCCCGGCCTCCTGCAAGGCCCGGACCAGCGGGCCCGGGTCGACGCCGAGACCCGGCGTGGCGAAGCTCCGGTCGAGGAACACACGCCCGCCCTCGAGGCCGCACAGGTCGAAGCTGACGGTGCCGGGGTCGACGCCCACGACGCGCGGGGAGCCGGCGCTCACGACTGCTCCCCCTCGCCGTCGAGGTAGCCCCAGCGGAGCGGCGACTCCTGCGTGTACTTCTTGCCGAGGCGCACCGCGAGCGCCGCCCGCTCCAGCTCGCGTCCGAGGTAGAAGGCGTGCCCGGGGTCGGTCACGCCGAGCTGCGCGAACAGCTCGCCGGCGTCGGTGCCCTTGAGGAACACCTCGCGGTTGAACACGTAGACGGCCCCGCGATCGGCGAAGATGCGCAGGTTGGCGTCCTTGATCTTGTGCTGCATCTCGCGCAGCTCGTCTTCGGTGTACACGTCGAACGGGGGGTCCTTGAGCACGACCAGGCGGTCGTCGACGGACTTGGGAGGGACGCCGCTGCGGCGCGCGTAGAACATGAGCCTGCGCGCCAGGTCGAGCTCCCGGACCGACCCTCGTGCCCACGAGATCACCTCGGTGGTGAGCAC
>CAIXSE010000880.1 GCA_903921965.1 uncultured Thermoleophilia bacterium
GCGGCGCCTGCACCGCCCGTCGCGCTCGCGCCGCCCGCCGCCGCGCCTGTTGCGCCGCCGGCGCCGGAACCCCGAACGGACTGACCCTCGAGGGTCGTGGAGGTAGAGACATGAGTACCGAACGCGTGCGGAGGATCCTGAGACCCTCGATGGCCCTCGCGGCCTTGGCGCTCGCCCTCGTCGTGCTCGGTGGCCTCATCGCCGCGCCCGTCCGGGCCGGCGGTCCCGCCCGGGCGACGGCCGTCTCGCTGGCGTCGGCAGCGAACCCCGCGCAGGACCCGGTCGTGAAGGCCGGGGAGGACGTCGTCGTGCCGGCCGGGGTCACCAGGCAGAGCGCCGTCGCCGCGGGCGGCGACGTCACCGTGGACGGCACCGTGACCGAGGCCGCGGTGGCGTTCGGCGGCGACATCGTCGTCAACGGCAGCGTCGGGAGCAGCGTCGTGGCGTTCGGCGGCGACATCACGGTGAACGGGTCCGTCGGCGCCAGCGTCGTGGCCTTCGGCGGCGACGTGAGGCTGGGGCCCGGCGCCGTGGTCGGCACGACCATGAAACCTTCGGACAAGACCGTCGTCCTGTTCGGCGGTCGGCTGACCCGCGACCCGGCGGCGCAGGTGACCGGTCAGACCGTCCGGTACGACAACGCCGACTGGGCCGGCGCGGCGAGCTGGTTCTCCGGCGGCATCGGGCAGGGCATCCTTCGTCCGTGGTGGGGCTTCAGCTTCCTCGGCTGGCTCGTGCAGGCGGCGATCTGCCTGGTACTCGGCCTCGTCGCGGCCGCGCTCCTGCCGACACAGATGCGCGCGGTGCAGCGGCAGTTGCGGCAGCGGACGGCGGCCTCGCTGGGCTGGGGCGCCCTGGTGTTCTTCGTGATCGTCCCGGCCGTGCTGGTGGTGCTCGTGATCAGCGTCGTCGGCCTCCTCCTGGTCTTGCCCTACGCCGTGTTCCTGGCGCTGTTCTACTTCTTCGTGATCACGTCGGTCGGGGCGCTGGTCGCGAGCTTCCTCCTGAGCGGCACGAAGTACCGCGAGAAGCTCGTGCCGGCGGTCGTGATCGGCGTGCTGGCCACGGTGGTCGTCTCGAGGGTGCCGGTCGCCGGGTTCCTGACCCTGATGGCCATGGCCGTCTTCGGGGCCGGCGCGGCCGTGCTGGCCTACGGCGAGCACCGGCGCCTGCGCCGTGCCGCCGTGACGCCGGCGCCCGCAGGCGCTCCGGCTGGTCCGCCGCCGCTCCCGGGTGGCGCGGCCCCGGCGGACACCGCGCCGACGCAGCCGGCGGGCTACGTGGCTCCCTGGGTGGCGCCCGCCGATCCGCCGGTGCCTCCGGCCTACCCGTCGGCGCCGGCCGGCGACACGTACCTGCCTGCGGAGCCACCGCTCCCGCCTGGGCCGGGCGGTGCGCCTGAGGCACCGTCGGCCGCGCCTGAGTCACCCGCCGCCCCGTCGGCGCCGGCCCCGCCGTCAGCCCCCGGCGCGCCGGACGTGACGGCCGCCACGGTGGCGCCGGGCGCC
>CAIXSE010000881.1 GCA_903921965.1 uncultured Thermoleophilia bacterium
AGCCTGGCGCAAGGTCATCACGCCGCAGCGCGACCTCTTCGCGCGCATCCTCAACGGCGCCGTGACGATCCCGGGCATGACCCCCGACATGGAGCGGTACTACCGCGACCTGTACGACCACCTGATCCGCATCAGCGACCTCGTGGACAGCTACCGCGACCTGCTCACCGGCGCGATGGACGTGTACCTCTCCACGGTGTCCAACCGGCTCAACGAGATCATGAAGCGCCTGACGCTCGTGGCGACGGTGTTCATGCCGCTCACGTGGATCGTCGGGTTCTTCGGCATGAACTTCGCCTGGATGGTGAGGACGGTGGAGGGCTGGCCCATGTTCCTGGGCCTGGGCGTGCTCACCCAGGTGGCGGCGGTGGTCGTGATGGTGTGGCTCTTCCGCCGCCAGGGGTGGCTGTAAGTCCGCTCAGGCGGCGGGCAGGCGCCAGACGGCCGGGTGGTCGACGGTGGTGAAGCCGAGCCCCCGGTAGAGGGGCTCGGCCGCCCCGGGCGACACCAGGCAGAAGAGGTGTGCGCCGCGCGCGACGTGGTGGTCGATGGCCGCCGACAGGGCCGCCGTGGCGGCCCCCCTTCGGCGGTGCGCGGTGCGCGTGCCCACGACGTACACACCGACGATGTCGCCGACACGGCCGGTGCCGGCCACGGCCACGGCGTGGCCGTCGTGGCCGGCCGCGAACAGATCGGCGCCGGGCAGCTGCGGGAAGTCCGGGCCCAACCAGTCCCTGCACCACTCCGGGCGGGCGCCGAACGCGTCGGCCAGCACGCTGGCCGCGTCCTCCACGCCCGCGTGGTCGCTCACGCGCCACGCCGGCAGGCTCGCCTCGGCGCGGCGCGCGTCGGCGGCGCGGACGCACATCAGGGGCACCGCGCCGGCAGCCTCGAGGCCCAGCTCACCCGGCAGCCCGCCGAGCTCGGCCGCCGCAGGGGACAGCGCGACCAGCTCGCCGGGCAGGCGGCGCTCGCGCAGCCGGGCGACGAACGCGCGCAGGCCGTCCTCGGCGCCCGCGGGGTCGAAGAGCGTGCCCACGTTCATGTGCGCCACTGGCTCACCGGTCATGCCGAGACTCCCGGCCGGGGTGATGACGGACTCGGCGCGGAGGGCGCCGCGCGAGAGCAGGACCCAGCCCTCGCCGACCGCCCGCCCGACGGCGCCCAGACTGACCGCGCGGGAGCTCATGCGCACCTCCCCGTCTCCACCGGCGCGGCAGCTCTCGACAGCGCCGGAGACTCCTCTGCGAGTGTACCCGTCCGCCACCCGCGCCGGCGTTTGCGCGGACCCGACCCGCCGGGCGCGCCGCGGGCGGTACCAGCGCCGGCGGCCTGACGATAGGCTTGGGCCGGGCGAGGCGCGCCGCGCCCGTCCCGACGAGAGGAATGCGCTTGTACTTCGCCGTCAACGCCATCGGGGAGCACTACCTGGGCGAGCAGCGGGCCGCGATGGCCGCGTTCACGCTCGGGCTGCTCCTCACCTTCCTCGGCGTGCGCATCAACACGCGCCTCATCCGCGCCAAGGTGAGCTGGTGGTTCCACGACATCGAGTCGGAGGGCGGCGTGCACGTCCACCACATGGTCATCGGCGTGGTCCTCATGGTGACGATGGGCATCGGCCTCATCGCGTTCACGCCGGCGCACCTCTGGCTGCAGCTGTGCGCCCTCGTCTTCGGCGCCGGCGTGGCCCTGACGCTCGACGAGTTCGCCCTCATCCTCCGCCTGCAGGACGTCTACTGGCGCGCCGAGGGCAGGCTGTCGGTGGACGCCGTGATCGTCGCCGTGTGCGCGGGGCTGTTCTTCATCCTCGGGGTCAGACCGGGAGGCATCGACGCCGGGGCCACGACGGCCGAGGGCGGCGTGTGGGTAGAGGTCGGCATCGCCGTCACCGTGGTGTTCAACATGGCCTGGGCCGTGGTGTGCCTCTTCAAGGGCAAGTACTGGACGGGCTTCTTCGGCGTGTTCGTCCCGATCGTCGCCGTGATCGGGGCGTTGCGCCTGGCGCGGCCCAACTCGCCGTGGGCGCGCAAGCGCTACGCCGACAAGCCGAAGAAGCTCGCCCGCGCCGAGAGGCGCGAAGACCGTACGGACCGCACGTGGCGCGCCTGGCGGGAGGCGTTCTTCGACCTCATCGCCGGCAAGCCGCACCTGCCGAGCATCGCCCCGTACCAGCCGCCCGAGGCGCAGTCCGTCGAGGACGCGGCGTCGGACGAGGCGGCGGAGCTGGAGGACGGCACGGCCGGAACGGGCGGGGCGGCGGCGAGCGGGGCGGCCGCGGCGAGCGGGGGGGCGGCGGCGAGCGGGGCGGCGGCGGGCGCGACGGCCGGCGCCGGAGAGGACGCGGCGCCGGGCGCCGCTCAGGGCGCGGGCGGGGCGTCCGGCTGAGCCGGACCCGGCGGATCCGCCGCCGCCGCGACGACCGTCATGTCGTCGAGGAAGCGGCGCTGCGCCGGCACGATCGCCTCACGGGCCGCCTCGAGCGTGAACCAGGCGGCCCTGTCCACCTCCGGGAACTCCCGACGGCGCCCGGAGCGCGGCGGCCACTCCAGAGTGAACGTGTCGCTCCTCAGCTCCGCCGGGTCGCAGTCGTGCTCCACGGCCCACGCGAAGATGAGCTTGTGGCCGTGGGCCTTGACGCCGCCCAGGGGCCGGTAGGGCCCTGCGGGCTCCAGCCCCGTCTCCTCCCTGACCTCGCGGAGCGCGACAGCCAGCAGGTCGGCCCCGGCGGCGCGGTTGCGCGCTTTGGCCGCCGTCGCGATCGAGGGCTCCGGCCCGAGCTCGGCCGGTTCGGCCAGTCCCTTGGGGATGCTCCACGAACCGGCGTCCTTCTTCGCGAAGTACGGGCCGCCGGGGTGCACGAGCAGCACCTCGAGCGCCGCGGCGCCCGGGGCGCCGCGCGGCGTGCGCCGGTACATGAGCAGCCCTGCGCTGACGTCTGGCATGGCTCGAGTATCTCACGCGTGTGCGCGCGTGGAGCGCGAGACAGGCGGGACGAACGGCGCTGCGGGCGGCGCGGCCACGGGCGCGCCGGTCGCGACATGCGGAGACCCGGGGCGGAGGAGGGCACCGCCTCCGGCCCGGGCCGGTCCGCAGCCGCGCCGGGCGTCAGCTCGCGAGCACGGCGGAGAACACCCACCAGGCGAGCAGCGACTTCGCCGTCAGGCTCAGGACGATGTACGCCTTCTCGCCGAACAGGTAGTCCCGCCACTTCCCCACCTTGTGGTACTGCAGCCACATGTTCAAGGCGAAGATGTTGAAGAAGATGAAGAGGCTGATCACGATGCCGTAGACGAAGGTCGGCGGCGTCGGACCCGAGGTCCCGGGCGTGAAGATGTACAGGGCGACGACGATCCACGGGATGATGCCGGCGAAGCAGCCGAACCAGAAGCTCAGCCAGCTGGGCTTGCCGGGGGTCTCGTACTTCTCCATCAGCAGGCCGAACAGGATCATGCTCGCGTTGACCCCGAAGATGGCGAGCAGGGCGCCGATGTCGCTCACGCCGGTGATCATGCTGATGAGCACGATCATGAGGCTGGAACTGAAGAAGTACTCGATCCAGCGGCCGTAGTTGCGGCTCTGCAGCAGGTTCGCCTTGTACCAGTCGAAGACGCGCGGCGAGGCGATGATGAAGAGCGCCGCGGCGGAGATGGCGACGAAGGCGAACACGCCCCAGCCGAGCGGCACGTCGAACAGGTGCGTGAGCTTCGCTGCCGTGCCGGGAGGGCCGCTCATGTACGTCGCGGTCACCGGCAGGCTGAAGCCGTTGGTGAGGAGGGCGATGGCGAGAGCCTCGAGGGCGAGGACGACGCCGACGCCGACGTTCCAGACGCGCAGGCGGCTGAGGCGCTTCTCACTGCTGGTCGAGGTGGAGGCGGCGCGCTCACGCGCCGGGGGGCAGTCGATGCATGCTGGCTGGGCGCTCATGGTCGCTCCTTCGGTCTTTGCGGCGGCGCTCACGCGGCGCGGGCCTCGTCCGCCGTCCGCTCGATGATGTCGGTCAAACGCTGCAGGAACCCGGCGACGACCCGGCGCTCGTCCTCGCTGAGGCCGGCGGCCAGCTCCGTGACGGCCGCCACCAGCGTCTGCTCCCCGCGGCGGACGTCCTGGTCCGCCTTGGGGGTGCGCAGGACGACGACGCGCCGCCGGTCGCTGGGGTGAGGGGCGCGCACGGCGCGCCCCCCGACCTCGAGGCGATCGACAAGGCCGGTCACGGAGCCGGAGGTGAGCTGGAGACGGCGGGCGAGCTCGCTCGGGCCCAGTCCCGCGTCGCCGGCGATGTGCTCGAGGGCGAGCAGTTCAGGGACACTCACGCCGATCTCGCGGGCCACGGCGCCGGTGAGCCTGGACATGGCGACGTCCAGTCTGCGGACTGCGGCTGCGATCTCGTGCGGTGTGGAGCTGTCGCTCATCGTCGGGTCCCTCGGTCGAGAAGTGTCTCGGGAACCAAGATACCCACAAGATGAGAATATCTATCATCTTCTGGCGCGGACGTAGCCGGCCGGCGTGAGCACGCGGACCGGCCGGCCGGCCCGCAAGCCGAGCGGCCTCCGGCGGCACGAAGACGGTGTGCGACGCCGGCGCACCGCGCGGACCGGGTGCGAGGCCGACTGTAGTAGAGTCGCGGTGAGAAGCGCGCGAACACGCCGCGCGTAGTCTGACAGTCCGGAAGAAGCGTGTACGTCGGGCGGTCGCCGCAGGGGGTCATTGGTCCCACCCGGGTCACGCCGCCATCCGCCCGGAGAGGGGCACGTGGCCACGCGACGCACACGACCATCCTCAGGTCCCGAGCACTCCGGACCCGCGACAAGTCCTGCGGGCCCCGGCGGCGAGGACTCCGTCCAGGCGCTGCGCGTCCGCGTCGCCCGCCTCGAGACAGCCCTGGACGAGCTCGAGGCGCGTCACCGTCTCGTGCTCGAGGGCGTCGCCGGGGCCGTGTGGGAGTGGGACATCGAGGCCCGCACCGTCCGCTTCTCCGACAGGTGGGCCCGGTTGCGCGGCTACGCACCCGGCGAGCTGGGCGACGGCGAGGAGGAATGGACCACGCGCATCCACCCCGACGACGCCGAGCGGGTGGCGGCGGCGGTGCAGGCGCACCTCGCCGGTGAGACGCCGGACTTCTGCGAGGAGTACCGCCTCCGCAACAAGGACGGCACCTACGACTGGGTGCTCGACCGCGGGGTGGCAGCGCACGACGGCGAGGGCCGTGCGACGCGCATGGCCGGTTCCACCGTCGACGTCACGGCTCGCAGAGCCGCCGAGGACGGACCGGCAGCCAGCCTGCGCCTGCTCCGCGCCGCCCAGGAGATGGGCCACGTCGGCAGCTGGGAGGTCGACGTGGGCACCGGCATCGAGAGCTGGACCGACGAGGTCTTCCGCATCCTCGGCCTCGATCCGGCCGCCTCCGACCCCCTGCTCGCCGTGTACGACGCCGCCATCCACCCCGAGGACCGGGACGCGGTGGACCTCGCCTACGAGAGCACCTTCGCACGCGGCGACGACGCCTACGACATGACGTACCGCATCGTGCGCTACGACGACGGGCGCGTGCGCTGGGTCCGCGACCAGTGCCTCCATGAGAAGGATGAGACCGGCAGGATAGTCCGCCGCCTCGGCACGCTCCAGGACATCTCCGAGTACCAGCTCGCAAAGCAGGAGATCGCGGCGCTCAACGAGGGACTCGAACGGAGGGTGCACCTGCGGACCGTCCAGCTGCAGGAGCTCAACGAGGAGCTCGAGTCGTTCGCCTACGCGGTGTCCCACGACCTGCGCGCGCCCCTGCGCGCCATGGACGGCTTCGCCCACATCATCGCGGTGGACTACGCGGCTTCACTCGACGATGAAGGGACCGCCCACCTCGAACGCATCCGCGTCAGTGCCCAGAAGATGGGCGAGCTCATCGACGGGCTGCTCCAGCTCTCCCGTCTCAGCCGGGCGCGGCTGCGCGTGGAGGACGTCGACCTGAGCAGGCTCGCCCGGGAGGTGTGCGACGAGCTGGCCGCAGCCGAGCCCGGCCGCCGCGTCGAGGTCGTGATACGACCCGGCCTGCGGGCGCTCGCCGACCCCGCGCTCGCCCACGCCCTCCTCGCCAACCTGCTCGGCAACGCCTGGCGCTTCACGTCACAGCACGAGACGGCGCGCGTCGAGCTCGGCGCCGTGGAGGGCTCAGAGGGCACGACGTTCTTCGTGGCCGACGACGGCGCCGGGTTCGACATGGCCTACGCGGACAAGCTGTTCGGCGCCTTCCAGCGGCTGCACACGCCCGGGCAGTTCGACGGTACCGGCATCGGGCTGGCGACAGTGCAGCGCATCGTCCGCCGCCACGGCGGCCGGGTGTGGGCGGAGGGCGCCGTGGAGCAGGGCGCGACCTTCTACTTCACGCTCGCCGAGCCGGCTGCCGGCTGAGGGACACCACGGCGGATGCGTCGAGCCCGGCGAAGGCGCGGCGGGCGGGTGCCTACCCTTGGCCCTCGCCCGCGGCCGCCGGGCTCCGCGCGAGCCGCGGTGAGATGACCCGGTAGGCGGGCCGGGCGGCGTCGACGGGTCCGTCCTGCAGCAGGGCGGTGCACGACTCGCGGGAGCGGACCGCGCGGACGTAGGCCTCGAGGAAGTCCCGCAGCCGGGTCTTGTACGGCGAGCAGTGGTCGATGCCCTCGCGCCCCTCGTACCTCACCAGCAGCCGCCGGTGGGCACAGCCGCCACCGCAGACGGGCAGCACCTTGCAGGCGAGGCACTCGGGGTCGGCGTAGGGGTCGACGCCGGTCACGTAGCGGGCCTGGAGCACGGCGTCCACGGTCGTCTCCTCCGCGCAGACGCTGCCCACGACGCTCTGCGGCCGCCCCACGTCGTCCCAGCACTTGTACAGCTCGCCTGCGGGGCCCACGACGAAGCCCTGGAGGCGGGTGGCCACGCACGTGCCGTCGAGGAAGCCGCCGGGGTGCAGCCCGGACACCGGGAAGACCCAGCGCCGGTCGGCGAGCTCGAGGGCGAAGTCGGCCCACTCCTCCGTGTCGAGGCAGGCGCAGGCGTCGTAGGCCTGGTCGCCCGTGACGTCGACGCGGCCGGGGTAGACGGAGAGTCTCGTGCCGGCGAATCGCTCGAGGAGCTCGGCTCGCAGCTCTAGGAAGGCGCCGAGGTTGTGCCTGTCCACGTTGACGCGGATGCCGCACGTGCCGGACCAGCCCGAGCCCATCAGTGCCGCGACGTTGCCGAGGATGCGCTCGAAGGTGGGGCCGCCGCCGGCCAGGACGCGGCGCGAGTCGTGCACCTCGCGCGGCCCGTCCAGCGTGATCTGGACGGACTCGATGCGGAGCTCGTCCAGGCGGGCGATCTTCTCGTCGTCCAGGAGGTAGCCGTTGGTGACGAGGCGGGCCTTGCGGTAGGCGAGGCCGAGGGCGAGGAAGCGCTCGGTGAGGGCACGGATCGTGTCGAAGGCGAGCAGGGGCTCGCCCCCGTACCAGGACACCGACAGCGAGCGGATGCTCTCGTGCCGCCCGATCCAGGCGACGAGCCGCTCCCGGGTCGACGCGCTCATGAAGCCGCCGTCCTCCTGGTCCGCCTCGTAGCAGTAGGGGCAGCGGAAGTTGCAGCGCAGGGTGGGGCAGACGGCGAGACCCAGACTCGAGGTGTCGAAGCAGGCCGCCTGGCGGCGGTGGTGGCGCGCGAGGAGGAGGTCCTCCTCCTCGCCGTCCTCGACGAGCACGTGCTTCCGGCGCAGGAGGTCGACGAGGCCGTCGTCGCCGGCGTCGGGCGGCATCCGCCCGTCTCTGTACGCCTCGACGAGGCGGTAGTGGGCTTCGTCGAGCTCGATCAGCGTGTTGGACAGCGCGTTGTAGCAGAACCCGCCGCGGTCCCCGGTGCGGAAGAGCAGGGTGTAGGTCGACCAGGGCAGTGCCGGGACCTCCTCCATCACGACCGCGCGACGCCGCGGGCCGCCCCCGCCGGCGGGCGCCTCAGGGCGTCCCGGTGGGGGCCGTCATCAGTGGTACGGGCAGTCGCCGAACGCGTACGCCGGCGCACCGCAGCAGTTCGCGTAGCAGTCGGTCTCGCCCGCGCCGGCCGCGAAGGCGTCCAGCTCCACCTGGCTCAGCTCGGCGGACGCGTAGGCGACCTCAGCCTCGGTGACGTCGTAGCCCTCGGCCGCGGCGAACTGCAGTCTCGCGGCCACGTCCGGCGGCGCCAGGAGCTGCTCGCGGAACGCCTCGTCGCTGTCCATCCGGCGGATGAGCCGCTTCGCCTCTTCACTCGACATGATGACCGTCCTTTCTGCCTGCGCGCCGCCCGACACGTCCCGCCCCGGCGGGACCGGCGCAGGATACGCCCCTGGTCCAGGTCGAGACAGAGTGTGCCACATCGCCGGGGGTTCGTCACGAGTCCCTCGTACGATGCAGCACGTGCAGGCGCCCTGACGGGAGCTGCGCCCGCGTTCCGGACGCCTCCGTGCCGCAGGCGGCGACGCAACCCTGCGCGCGGCGGTGCCGCCCTACCCGAGCCGCCGCTCGCGGACCTCCGCGACCAGCTGCCCGGCGAACTCCGCGAGCGGCCGGGCGCCCTTGTCCTCGCCGCGCTCGCGCACGCCGACGGCGCCTTCGTCCACCTCGCGGTCGCCCACGACGAGGATGTAGGGCACCTTCTGCAGCTGCGCGTCGCGGATCCTCTTCCCCACGCTCTCGCCGCGGTCGTCCACGTCGGCGTGGATCGTGACGCCGGCGGCGGCGCCGGCGGCGCGCAGCTCGCGGAGCACCTGCTGCGCGTAGTCGCTGTGCCTGTCGGCGATCGGCAGGACGACGGCCTGCTCCGGCGCCAGCCAGGTCGGCAGGTTGCCGCCGTAGTGCTCGAGCAGGATGCCCATGAAGCGCTCGATGCTGCCGAGCAGCGCGCGGTGGACCATGACCGGCCGGTGCTCTTCGTTGTCGGCCCCGGTGTAGCTGATGTCCAGGCGCTCCGGCATGGCGAAGTCGACCTGGATCGTGCCGCACTGCCAGGTGCGGCCCATGACGTCGCGGATGTGGA
>CAIXSE010000882.1 GCA_903921965.1 uncultured Thermoleophilia bacterium
GCCGGGCACGTGCACACGTCCGAGGCGGAGACCGTGGCCGCGGCCGTCAACGAGAATCCCAACGTCACCATCGACGTCGGCCAGGTCGTCTTCGGGGCGGCCACCACGATGACGTGCGACGGTCCTCTGCAGCACACCATCCACGACACCGTCGGCGGACGCTGGATCAACACCGACGTGGAGAGCGAATCGGGTGGCGGCATCGTGCCGATCACGTACAGCGCCCGCAACGTGGTCAACGCCACGATGTGGGCGACGGGCCTGGAGCTCTTCCTGCTGGTCGACGACCCGTGGCGCGTGTACCTTACCACCGACCACCCCAACGCGGGCACGTTCCGCGACTATCCGCAGGTCATCCGTCTGCTCATGGACCGGGGGTACCGCGAGGAGATGTTCGCCCGCATCCATCCCAAGGCGCGCAAGCGCTCGCTTCTGCCGGAGCTGCAGCGGGAGTACTCGCTCTACGAGATCGCCGTGATCACACGGGCGGCGCCGGCCCGCACCCTCGGCCTGAAGGACAAGGGCCACCTCGGGCCGGGAGCCGACGCCGACATCGCGGTGTATGCGGAGAGCGACGACAAGGACGCGATGTTCAGGCGGCCTCGCTACGTGTTCAAGGGCGGCACGCTCGTGGCTCGCGACGGCGAGGTGGTCGCCGGCGTCGACGGCCGTACGTTCTCGGTGGCCCCGCCCTACGACCAGAGCATCGAAGACGACCTGCGCGCCTACTTCCAGGAGGCCTACACCGTGTCGTACGACAACTACTCGGTGGCGGCAGGCGGAGTCGAGACCGAGATCGTCGCCTGTGGTTGAGGTCAGGTCCATAGGGGACGAGTGTCTGCCGCGGTGGTACGGGGTCCGCGACGTCCAGCAGGAGCCGCCGGCGGACCGGGTGGCGCTCAGCCGCGCCGGCATCACCAACCTGAGCCGCATCATCTCCATCCGTGACGGCGGCAGACCCGAACTGTTCTACGCGCGGCTCGACCTCTTCGTGGACCTCGACCGCGACCAGGGCGGGGTGCACATGTCGCGGTTCAGCGAGGTGGTCGAGGCTCTCGCCGAGGGGCTCACCTGCGAGCCCTTCAACGACATCGAGTCGCTCGCGGGGCTGATGGCCGAACGCGTGCTCGAGACCCAGGGTGCCGTGCGCGCGGAGGTCCGCGTGCGCGCGCAGACCCCGGCGATGAAGGTCACGCCGGTGTCCGGGCGGCCCACCCAGCAGCTGTACACGCTCATCGGCATCGGCGCGGCCACGGCCGAACGCACCCGCGAGGTCGTCGGCGTGGAGGTCAACGGCCTGACTGCCTGTCCGTGCGCACAGGACCTCGTGCGGGCGCAGTCGCGCGGACTGTTGCGCGAAGACGGCTTCAGCGAGGACGAGTGCGACCGTATCCTGCGGATCGTCCCCGGCGCCAGCCACAACCAGCGCGGTCGCGGGACGCTCATGCTGGGGGCTCACCCCGGCCTGCGGGCGGAGGCCATGGTGCGGCGCGTAGAACGCTCGATGAGCTCGGAGATCTACGAGCTCCTCAA
>CAIXSE010000883.1 GCA_903921965.1 uncultured Thermoleophilia bacterium
CGACGCCTGCCAGCTGAAGTGCGTGCACTGCAGCGCCGCCCAGCGGCCGCACGACAGGCCGGCACTCGACACCGCCACGTGGAAGCGTGTGATCGGGGAGTGCGTCGACCTGGGCACCTCGGTCGTCACCTTCACCGGCGGCGAGCCGCTGCTGCGCCGCGACCTGGACGAGCTCGTCGCGGCCGTCCCGAAAGACAGGGCCGTCGCCGAGTTCTTCTGCAACGGCCTGGACGCCACACCCGAACGGCTCGCCGCCGTCAGACGGGCTGGGGCCTACGGCATCCACCTCAGCCTCGACGACCCGGACGAGGGCGAGCACGACCGGGGGCGCGGGCGCGAAGGCGTCTACCGCGCCGTGGCCGACGCGGCGCGCGCGGCGCGCGCGGCCGGCCTGCTGGTGGGGCTCAGCACCTACGCCACCAGCGCGTCGGTGGACGCGCGCAAGCTCACGCGGGTCGCGGCCCTCGGCGAAGAGTGGGGCGCGAGCGAGATCAGCGTCTTCGACGGCATCCGCACCGGCCGCATGCTGCGCGGGTGCGAGCCGCTGCTCGACGACGTACACAGGCGTCGCCTCCTGGCCGAGGCCCGGCTCGCCAACCGCGTGCACCGCGGGCGCCTGCGTGTCATCACGCAGTCCTGGACCAACAGCGGGCAGACGTTCTCCAGGCTGATCGGGTGCCTGGCCGGCAACCTCCAGTGCCACATCACCGCGCAGGGCGACCTCACGCCGTGTGACTTCACGCCGCTCTCGTTCGGCAACGTGCAGGATGCCTCGGTGGAGGAGCTGTGGCGGCGCATGCTCGCGCACCCCGCCTACCGGGAGCGGTCCCAGACCTGCCGCATGCAGTCGCCGGAGTTCCGCGCCCGGTACATCGACACGATCCCCGAGGGCGCGAGCCTGCCCTACCCGATGGACGGTGCGAGAGCCGAGCGGACGGTCGCGGCGTTCTAGAGGCCGGCGCTCGTGGCACCGCCGGCCCGCAACCACTCGCCGAGGCGCTGCAGGCCCTCCTCGAGGCTGACGGCCGGCTCGTAGCCCAGCTCGCGGCGGGCAGCGCCGATGTCGAACCAGTGCGACGTCGAGAGCTCCTCGGCGAGGAACCGCGTGAGCCGCGGCTCGCCCGGCCGGTGGAGCCGCTCATGGACGGCCCCGACGGCGGCGCCGAGCGCCACCGCCAGCGACGCCGGCACCGAGTGCCGCACGGGCGGCAGGCCCGCCTCAGCGAGGATGCGGTCGATCAGCTTCCACAGGTTCGCCGGATCGCCGTTGCTGACGAAGTAGGCGCGTCCCGCGGCGCGCGGGTTGCCAAGCAGGGCGCGCGCCGCCAGCAGGTGCGCGTCGACGGCGTTGTCGACGTAGGTGGTGTCGACGACGTTGGTGCCGTCGCCGACGCGCACGACCTTGCCCGCCCGCGCCTGGGCGACGATGCGCGGCACGATCTGTGTGTCGCCCGGCCCCCAGATGAGGTGCGGGCGGAGCGCGATCGTCCGCAGCCCGGGCCCATCGGCGGCGAGCACGAGCCGCTCCGCTTCGGCCTTGGTGGCCGCGTACGGCGAGGCCTGGCGGCGCGGATACGGAAGCGACTCGTCGGCGCCGCGGATGTCCTCGCGCCCGAACACCACGCTCGCCGTGCTGGTGAAGACCAGCCGCGGCACGCCCTCGTCGCGGCACGCCTGCAGCACGTTGCGCGTGCCGAGGACGTTGGGGCCGGCGAACGCCTCGTACCGGCCCCAGACCGCGGCCCGCGCCGCGTTGTGGAACACGACCTCGCAGCCCGCGCAGGCGCGCCGCACGGCGGCGGCGTCGGCGAGGTCGCCGCGCACCACGTCGACGCCCAGCGCCTCGAGCTCCGGGTAGGCGCCGCGCGAGAAGCTGCGGACGCGGTGACCCTGAGCGAGCAGGCCGCGCACGAGGGCTCCGCCGAGAAAGCCGCCGCCGCCGGTGACGAGGACATCGGGGCCGGCGCCCATCAGCCCGGCCTCGACTCGATCGCGTCCATCAGCCCCGCCCCAGCTCCCGCGCGGCCCACACCGCGAGGTCCTCGCGGCGGATCTTGGCATTGTGACGCACGTCGACGGGGAAGCCGGGGTGGTACAGCACCTCGCGGATGCCGGCCGTGTGCGGGCGCTCCGCCCCCAGCGCGAGCAACTCCGCCGTGAGCTGCTCGCGGCGGCCTCCGTCATCACCGCGGGCCAGCTCGACCACGATGACCGGGGTCTGGTGCGGCCTCTCCCCCACGCCGACGAGCGCAGTGCGGCGCACGCGCGGGTGGGCGTTGAAGACGGCCTCGCAACAGACGCTGAACAGGGTCCCGCCGCCGGTCTCGACGCGGTGCGCCTTGCGGCCGCAGAACCACAGGCGGCCCTGCTCGTCCAGGTGACCCAGGTCGCCCATGCGGTGCCACACCTCGGCGGACCCGGGCTCCACGGGGATCTTGGCCAGACGCGTGGCGTCGGGCCGGCGGAAGTACTCCTTCGTGACCCCCGGCCCCTTCACGGCGATCTCGCCGACCTCGCCGGCGGCCAGCGGCCGGGCCTCGGCCCACGAGCCGATGGGCTCGTCGGTGATGCCGATGACCGCGATGTCCTGGCCGGGCATGGGGCGGCCGACGCACATCCCGGCGCCCGCCTCGGTGAGCGCCCGCGTTTCCGTGAGGATCTCGCGGCTCTCGACGTTGCTCACCGGCAGCACCTCGGTGGCGCCGTAGGGCGTGTAGATGACGGCGTCGTCCGGCAGCATGGCGCGCAGCCGTTCGAGCAGGTCGGGGCGGGCGGGCGCCCCCGCCGTGATGACGCAGCGCAGCGTCGGCAGTCTGGCCCCCGTCTCGGCGCCCCACCGCGACAGGTTCTCGAGCAGCGCCGGCGAGGCGTACAGGTTGGTGCAGCGCTGGGAGGTCACCGCGCCGGCGATCATGGCCGGGTCGGCCTCGCCCGGCCTCGTGGGGTCCATGTCGGGGATCACGGAGGTGATGCCCAGCACCGCGTCGAGGAGCGAGAAGATGGGGAACGTGGCCAGGTCGACGTCGCCCTCCTCGTACCGGAACTGGGTGTGGAGGTAGGCGGACTGGACGTCGAACATGCCGTGCTCGTACACGACGCCCTTGGGCGGGCCGGTGCTGCCGCTGGTGAAGAAGATGGCGGCGACGTCGTCCGGCTGCGAGGGCTCGGAGGCGAACGGACGCCACGGCTCGCTCTGCAACAGCTCGAGCAGCGTGGGGCCGCCCCAGAACAGGCGGCGGCCCACGGTGATGCTCGTCCTCACCGTGGGGAAGCGCCCCGGCGAGAGCACGCGCAGCGCGTGCGCGAGCGGGACGCCGATGAAGGCGCCGGCCTCGACGCCGGACAGGTTGTCGACGAGCCTCTGGCGCCCCATGCCGGGGTCGATCATCACCGGGACGGCGCCGGTGCGCAGCAGCGCGAAGGTGGTGGCGAAGAGCTCGAACGACGGGCGCACCATGAGGATGGTGCGGACGCCCTTGCCGATGCCGAGGCGGCGGAAGGCGTGGGCCAGCCGGTCCGCCGCCCTGTCGAGGTCGCGGAAGGTGCGGCTCGTGGCGACCGTCCGCGAGCCTTGGCGCCGGAGGCAGACCACGGCGGGCTTGTCCGCGAGCCGCTCGGCGACACGCGTGAGGTGCTCGCCGAGGTTCGTCGTGCGGGCAGGCGCCTCAGGCACGGCGACCCCGGCCGTCCTCGGCGGCTTGGGGCTCCCGACCGGGCGCGCTCACGTCCGCTGCGGGACCCGGTACAGCGCGAGCGCCGTGGAGATGCCGGACCCCACGGCCACGAACAGCACGTGTGCGCCCGGCCGGAGCAGGCCGTCGCGCTGGGCGCGCTCGAGCGCGAGGCCGACGCCGGCGGTGTGCACGTCGCCCGCCTCCCCGGTCACGTCGACCACCCGGTCGCCCATGCCGGTGGCCGCACGAAGACCGGCGACGAAGCGCGGGGGGCTCTGCGACGGGACCGCCACGTCGATGTCGCCCGCCGCGAGGCCGGCTTCGGCGAGGAACGCGGCGACGGATCCGGCGGCCGCCTCGACGCACGCCTCCGCGTAGTCGTCCGCCGTGCGCAGGACCAGCCAGTGGTGACCTCCGTCCCGCCGGCGCCACTCGAGCCGCCCTGTGTGCGCGCCGGCGCGGGCGGAGTCGGCGTCGGCGCGGAACCCGAGGAACCCCTCGCCTTCCGCGCCGGCCTGCAGGAGCACCGCCGCGGCGGCCGGCCGGTAGGCGAAGCCCTCGCTGAAGCCGGGCGACGGCTCGGCGTCGCCGGCCACCACGATGCCGTAGGGCGTGGCCGTGGTGCGCAGCAACTGGTCGGCGAGCATCATCCCCGTCACGAGGCCGCAGCCCCCGTGCGAGAGGTCGAACGAGAACGTCCCGGGGGTGCCGTTGATGTCCAGGTTGGAGCCGAGCTTCTGCTGGATGAGGCTGGCGATGGCCGGCTCCCCGATGTTGTCGTCGCGGTAGATGCCGGCGTTGACCAGCAGGCTGACCTCGTCGGGCCCGAGCCCCGCACCCCCCAGACAGCGCTTCGCGGCGCTGACCTCGAGGGCGATGGAGCGCCCGCGGCCGGAACGCTCGCGCGCGACACCGACTGACCGGATGGCGCTACCCATAGCGCTCTACCAGGTCGTCCATCTCGAACCCGACGACACCCATGACGAGGCCGGAGGCGAGGCTGACGAGCATGACCTTCTCGCCGCGCCGGAGGCGCCCCTCCTCGAGCATGCGGTACAGGGCCAGGAAGTGCGACGTGCTGGCGGTGTTGCCGTAGTCGGTGACGTTGACGACGACGTTCTCGGGAGTACCGCCGAGACGCCGGCTCAGCAGGAGCGTGCCCGCGCTGATGGCGCGGCTCGACGTCTGGTGGGGGATCACGTGGTCGATCTCGGTGATATCGACGCCCCAGGCCTCGAGCGCGCGCCGCAGGACCGGCGGCGTGGCGGCCACGGCCGCCTCCTGGAGCTTGCGGGCGTAGGTGACCATCTCCCCGCCGGGGGCCCTCGAGCTGGCCCCGCCGGTACACAGGCCGGCCCACCGCGCGACGGTGACGAAGCCACCGGTGACGAGCGCACCCGAGCCGGGCTGCGCGCGCTCGACGAGGGCGGCGGCGCCGCAGTCCCCGAGCGTGAGCGACGGCAACTGCCGGCTGAGCGGCGTGCGCACGTGCGGTACGGCGTTGTCGCTCAGCGACGTGATGTACTCGCCCGAGACGACCATGCCGCGGGAGATGACGCCGCGGCGGATGAAGTCGGACACGATGTACACGCCGGTGAGCATGCCGGCGCAGGCGTTGGAGATGTCGAACGCCAGGGCGTGGTGCGCTCCGACGGCGTCGCGCACGTACAGCGCGAGGGGCGGCTCGAACACGTGGTTGAGACCGTCCTTGAAGCGCGAGATCGAGCAGCACACGATCATCTCGAGGTCCGCGGCCGAGCAGGAGGAGTGCCGCAGGCACTCCTCGGCGGCGCCGACGGCGAGGGTGTACGAGTCTTCGCCCTCGCCGCACACCCGCCGCTCGCGGATGCCGGTGAGACCTTCCAGGCTCAGCCGCCCGCTCGGCCGTACCCGGGACATGACCTCCCGCGACGTCACGCGCCGCGCGGGCACGACGGCCCCTACGGACTCGAAACGCGCCGCGAACGGCGCGTCCTGACCCACTCCCAGCGTGGAAAAGTGTGCCGTCATGCGCTGTATGCTACCCGTATCGGCGCTCCGCACGCCATTCTCCCCTCGTTCAGCCAGTGCGGGCTCGTGCCGCACCGCAGTGGAGGCGTGGAGCCGTGCTCCGCAGGCCGACCCCTCACGCCGGCACTTCGTACAGCGCCAGCCACGCAGCCACGCCGGCACCCACGGTGAGGAACACGACGCGCCCGCCGGCCGGCACGCGGCCCGCCCGCCGGGCCGCGTGGAACGCCAGCCCGGCGGCCGCCGTGTGCACGTTGCCGTAGGTGCCGGTCACGTCGACGACCCTGTCTCCGAGACCGGTCTCCTCGCGCAGCCGCGCCACGAGCCCGGGCGGCGACTGCGAGGCGACGAGCAGGTCGACGTCGCCGGCGGCGAGCCCGGCCTCGGCGAGGAAGTCGCGCAGCGCGGGCACGGCCGTCGCCAGGCACGCGTCGAGGTACCCGTCGGAGACGCTCAGCCGCAGACGCGACCCTGAGCCCGCGGGCTGCGGCCAGACGAGGCGGCCGGCGTAGTCGCCCAGCCCCCGCCCCGACACCGCCGAGGCGAAGCGCACGAAGCCGGCGCCGGGGTCGTCGCCGCGCTCGAGCAGGACGGCGGAGGCGGACGCGGCGTAGCCGAAGCCGTCGCTGCGGCCCGGCACAGGCTCGGCGTCCCCCGCCACCACGAGCCCGAAGCGGCCGGCGCCGGAGCAGAGGAAGCCGTCGACGAGCGAGAGGCCGACCAGCGCGCTGCAGGCGCCGTTGGCCACGTCGAACGAGAACGTGCCGGGCAGCTCCTTCAGCCCCGTGTTGGCACCTATCTTGCGCTGCAGCATGCTGGCCACCGACGGCTCCACCATGTTGCCGTCGCGGTAGATCCCGGCGTAGACGAGGAAGCTGAGGTCGTCGGCCGCCACGCCGGCGGCACGCAGACACTCGCCGGCGGCGCGGCTCAGGAGCCTCATCGAACCCGACGTGCCGCTCTGGTCGTGAGCGACCCCCGCGGCCCTGATCAGGCTACCCATAGCGGTCGGCGAGGTGGTCCATGGTGAACGCGACGCAGCCCATGACCAGACCCGAGGCGAGGGCGACGAGCAGGATGTTGTCGCCGCTCTTGAAGCGTTTCTCCTGCAGGTGGCCGTAGAGGGCGAGGAAGTGCGAGGTGCTGGCCGTGTTGCCGTACTGCTCGACGTTGACGACCACGTTGCGCGGCCGCGCCCCGAAGTGCCGCGACAGGGTGACCTGGCCGGCGCGGATGGCGCGGCTCGAGGTCTGGTGGGGGATGACCCAATCGATGTCGGCGGGGTCGACCGGCCAGTCCCGCAGGAGCTGCGTCAGCACCGGCTCCGAGGCGGCGACGCCGGCGTCGTGGAGCTTGCGGGCCTGGGTGACCATCTGCCCGCCGGCGCCGCGCTCCGACGGCGTGCCGATGCAGAGGCCGCTGTACTGGGCGACGGTGACGAACCCGCTCGTCGTGAGCGCGCCCGACCCGTCCTCCGGGGCGCGCTCGACGATGACCGCCGCGCCGCAGTCCCCCACGGTGAGCGAGGCGAGCTGGCGGCTGAGGACGGACCGCACCGTGGGCACGGCGTTCTCGCTGAGCGAGGTGATGTACTCACCCGAGACGACCATGCCGCGGGAGATGACGCCGCGGCCGATGAAGTCGGCGAGGATGTACACCCCGGTCATCATGCCGGCGCAGGCGTTGCCGATGTCGAAGGCGGCGGCGCGGTGCGCGCCGACGGCGTCGCGCACGTGCAGCGCGAGCGCCGGCTCGAACACCTGCTCGAGGCCGTTCGCGAACCTCGAGATGGACGCGCAGATGAGCATCTCCAGATCGCCCGCCGCGTGCGACGAGTGCCGCAGGCACTCCTCCGCGGCCGCCACCGCCAGGCTGAGGGAGTCCTCGCCCTCCGCGCACACGCGGCGCTCGCGGATGCCCGTGAGCCGTTCCAGGTTCACGCGGCCGCGCAGCCTCACCCTGGCCATGAGGTCGCTCGTCGAGAGCCGGCGCTCGGGGAGCGCCGCTCCGATGCTCTCGAAGCGCGCCTCGAACTGGCTCCGGCGGGGAGCGCTCGTGCCCTGGACCTGGGTCATGGCTGGACATACTACCCGCCGCCGTGCCGTCACCGCCACACGACGTACGGTTTTGAGGCGCGGTGCGCCGGGCTGGTAGTATGCGGGAACTGCCATCCACCGGGGTACGTGGACCGCATGCTCACGCTCGCACGAAAGAACCTCTTCAAAGAAAAGGCGCGCCTCGCCATCTCCATCGGGGGTGTGGCGTTCGCCGTCACCCTCATCGTCCTGCTGCGCGGCCTGTACCTCGCCTACGAGACCAAGATCGGCGACTTCCTCGAGGGCATGAACGTGAACGCGTGGGTGCTGCAGAAGGGCACGGCAGACCTGATCTTCTCCTACTCCGTGCTGCCCGACGCGCTCGACGCACGCCTCGAAGACATCTACGGCGTCAAGGAAGCCATCCCGTACACGGCCCGGCAGGTGGGCTTCACGCTCAACGGCAAGAACGTGGTCGTCTACGTGGTGGGCTTCAACCCCGACCGGCGCGGCTCGGGGCCGGGCCCGCTGCGCATGGACTCGGGCAAGCGCCACATCGACAACCGCGAGATCATCGTCGACAGGGTGTTCGCGCGCAAGAACGGCGTGCAGATCGGCGACACGCTCACGCTCAACGACCAGAAGCTCAAGGTGGCCGGCATCAGCTCCGGGGGCGACATGGTCGTCTTCCAGTACGGCTTCGTCACGCGCTGGCGGGCACGCAAGCTGATGGACCTCAAGGACATCGACACGGGGTTCCTGCTCATCTACGAGCAGGGAGCTCCGCCGGGGTTCATCAAGGACCAGGTCGAGACCATCGACCCGACGCTCACGGTCAAGTCGATGCCGGAGATGGTCAAGGCCAACCAGCGCGTGGTGAACGAAGGGTTCCTGCCGGTGCTCGGCGTGCTCCTCGTCATCGGGTTCTTCATCGGCGTGGCCGTGATCGGCCTCACCATCTACTCGGCGGTGCTCGAGCACCGGCGGGAGTACGGCGTGCTCAAGGCGGTCGGGGCGCGCACGCACCAGATGCTCGTCGTCGTGGCCGTGCAGGCGATGTTCTCGGCGCTGGCCGGCTACGCGGTCGGCGTGGGTGTCTCGCTGCTGGCGGCCAAGGGCGCCGAAGAATGGGTGCCGCAGTTCATCACCACGATCACGCGCAGCGACCTCGCCATCGTCGGCGGAGCCGCCGTGCTCATGGGTCTCCTCGCCGCGTTCGTCCCGCTCGGCAAGATCGCCCAGGTCGATCCCGCGGTGGTGTTCCGGGCATGAGGGCCCCGATGCTCGAGCTCGACCACGTGGGTCGCGTGTTCGGCAGCGGCGCCGCGCAGGTCGACGCCCTCACCGACGTCGACCTGCGCATCGACCCCGGCGAGCTCGCCCTCATCATCGGGCCCTCGGGCTCCGGCAAGACCACGCTGCTCATGATCGCCGGCGCCATGCTCACGGCCAGCTCCGGCGAGGTCTACCTGCACGGGGTGCCGCTCAGCAAGCGCAAGGCGCGCGAGCTGGCGCACATCCGCCTCATGAAGATCGGCTTCGTGTTCCAGTCGTTCAACCTGTTCCCGGCCCTGAACGCCCTGGACAACGTGGCGCTGCCGGCCTCGCTGGCCGGCATGGGCATGCGCAAGCGCCGCAAGCGGGCGGCCGCGGTGCTCGAGCGCCTCGGCCTCGGCGAGCGGCTCAAACACCTGCCCGAGCAGCTCTCGGCCGGCGAGAAGCAGCGCGTGGCCCTGGGGCGGGCCCTCATCAACGACCCGCCCCTCCTGCTCGCCGACGAGCCGACGGCCAACCTCGACTCGAAGAGCGGCCGCAACGTCCTCGCGCTGTTCCGCGAGATCGCCGCCGAGGAGGGGCGGGCGGTGCTGGTGGTCACCCACGACGCCCGCCTCATCGACAGCACCGACCGCGTGATGCAGCTGGTCGACGGCCGCCTGGACGGCGCCGCCGACTGGGACCCCGGCGCGGCGCCCTCGAAGCCGGCGCACCGTCCGCGGGCGCCCCACAAGCCCGCCGCGCACTGATCCGGGGCTCCGTGCCGGCGCCGGTGCCCTCGGCCGGAGATCCGCGGCTCGTCACGGAGCTCCAGGAGCGGGCCGCCCGCGCGCTGCCCGCCGCCCACGTCGAGCAGCTCGGGAGCTGGTGGCTCCGCTCCTCCCCGGGCTGCGCCTGGTGGGTCGGGAGCGTGCTTCCGCACGGCGAGGCCGCGGCTGCGGGCCTGCCGGCCATGGTGGCCGCGGCCGAGGCCTTCTCCGTCGCCCGAGGCGGCACGGCCACCTTCCAGGTCTGCCCCGGAGCCTGCCCCGCCGGCCTCGACGACGTCCTCGCGGCGCGCGGCTACCGGCGCCACACGCCGATGTCGCTGCAGGCGGCGGCCGTGGCGGAGGTGCTCGTGCGCCTGCCGGCCGGCACGCACGACGCGCCCGCCGCCGGCCGGCACGACGTCCGCCTCGCGGAGCACCCCGGCGAGGACTGGTGGGCGGTGTGGCGAGCGGGGATCCACCACGGTGAAGGCGCGGACCGCACCAGCGAGGAGGCGCTGCTCGGCCGCGTGGCGACCCCGAGCGCGCTGGCGACCGCGACGGCCGGCGGCGAGCCGGTCTCGATCGCCCGCGCCGTGGCCGACACTGGCTGGGCCGGCGTGTTCGACGTGGTCACGCTGCCGCACGCACGCGGCAGGGGCGCGGCGAGCGCCGTCCTCGCCGCGCTGGCCGGCTGGGCGGAGATGCAGGACTGCACCGGCCTGTACCTGCAGGTCGAGCGCGACAACATCGCGGCGCGCGACCTGTACGCCGAGGTGGGCTTCGCCGAGGTCGCCGCCTACCACTACCGCGGGCGGCCCTGAAGGCGTCGCGGAGGGCGGGGGCGGAGAGGCCGGCCGGCGTCGCACGGCACGGCACGCGAGCCGCAGGGACGCGGGCACGGGACCGGGACGATGGACGAAGCGGCACGTGGGGGGCAAGCCGTGAGGTGGTGCCCCCGGAAGGATTCGAACCTTCGGCCTCGCGCTCCGGAGGCGCGCGCTCTATCCCCTGAGCTACGAGGGCACGGGTGCGGATTGTAGCACGCGGGGCCGCCGGAGGCCGCGCCGCACCTGCGGCCGGCGGTGGCGCGCCCGGCGGCCGGGGGCCGCCTCGTGCCCGTCAGGTGATGCGCTCCAGCACCCCCGCGAGGTCCAGGTCCTGCTGCGTGATGCCGCCGGCGCTGTGCGTGCTCAGGCGCAGCGTCACCTTGTTGTAACGGATGTCGATGTCGGGGTGGTGCTGCCGCTGCTCGGCCACCTCGGCCAGCCTGTCCACGAAGTCCACGGCGTGCACGAAGTCGTGGAAGCGGAAGGTGCGGACGACGGCCCCGTCTTCGTGGGCCCAGCCGTCCAGGTCCTGCAGGGCGGTCGCGATCTGCTCGTCGGTCAGGGTGTCCACGTGGCGCCTCCCGCGACGGGCGGCGCCGGCGGCGCCGCTACCGGCTGTCTTCCCCGCGTCCCCGCAGATGACGCTCGACGTCGCGCTGGGCGTCGCGCGCGGCGATGTCGTGGCGCTTGTCGTAGAGCTTCTTGCCGCGCGCCAGGCCGATCTCGACCTTGGCGCGCCCGTCCTTGAAGTAGACCTTCAGCGGGACGACCGTGTACCCGCGCTCGCGCACCTTCTGGGCGATGCGGTCGATCTCCTGACGGTGCAGGAGGAGCCGGCGCGGGCGCAGCGGGTCGTGGTTCCAGATGTTGCCCCGCTCGTAGGGGCTGATGTGGGCGCCGACGAGGTAGAGCTGCGCCTTGTACGGCGGCCCCTTGACCTCGACGTAGCTGTCGCGCAGGTTGATGCGCCCGTCGCGCAGCGACTTCACCTCGGTGCCGACGAGCTCGATGCCCGCCTCGAAGGTGTCGTCGATGAAGAAGTCGTGGCGCGCCTTGCGGTTGTCCGCGACGCGCTTGATGCCGGTCTCGCGTGCCATGACCCTAGCCTACCG
>CAIXSE010000884.1 GCA_903921965.1 uncultured Thermoleophilia bacterium
CGCGTCGAGCGCGGCGAGCTGCTCCTCGAGCCGCGCGATGACGTCCGGCGCCCTGCGTTCCAGGTCGCGCAGCCTGTCGAAGCGCTCGGCCTGCGCGTCGAGCGCCGCACCGGCCGCCGCCGTGTGCGCGAGGATGCCCGCGAGGAGCCGGCGCTGCGCGGCCTCGTCCTCTGCGTCCGTGAGCTGCGTGCGCAGCTCGTACGCCTGCGCCATCTCGCGCTTCGCCTCGTCGAGCGCCGCCTGGAACGGCGCCGCCTGCTCGTCCCCGAACTCGGCCTGGGCGAAGCCCAGCTCGTCGGTGCTCGTCTTGAGCGCGTCGTCGGCGGCGATGAGCTGCGCGTTGGCCTGCGCGCGCAGCTCGTCGAGCGGGACCTCGCGCCGCGCGACCGGCGCGCCGCCGGGCGTGCGCACGTCGCCCCGCCGGTGCGCCCGGCGCGACGCTCGTACGACGCCCCAGATCACGAGCGCGGTGACGACGAGCACGAATACGAGCACGACGGTCGTCACCGTCTCGAAGAAGCGCTCGATGCCCGCGAACATGCTGTCCATCCCGGACGTGAGGTCCGTGATCTCTCCGGGCAGCGTCACCGTCACGGCGGGAGCGGGGGTGGCCGTCGTGGAGTCGGGGCCGACGAGCTGGTCGATCCCCATGGCGAGCGCCATGGCGGCCTCGGCCCACTTGTCCTGCTGGAGGATGGGCTGGACGGTGCCGGCCATGATGCCGTCGAGCTGCGCCTGGGTCAACGGGAAGCCGCTCGCCGCGGAGTAGGTGAAGGCACGGTCCTTGACGGCCACGGCGAGCAGCAGGTCGTCCGTCCCGAGGCCGCTCAGGTCGGCCGTCTGGTCGGCCCAGGCCTGCCCGTCCACGCCGGAGAACGTGTCGACGTAGGCCACGTACACCCTCGCGCCGGAGCGGTCGCCGGCCTGCTCGAGCACGGTGACGAGGCCGGCGCGGCCTTCGCCGAGCACGCCGGCCTTGTCGGCCACCCGGCCGTCCATGGCGAACGGGCGCTGGGCCTGTGCCGCGGCGGGCAGCACCAGCAGGAACGCGAACGCTGACAGCGCGAGGACCGCGCGGACGACACCAGGCTTCACCAGACCCCCTCGTGCACGAGTGCCGACAGAGGAACCCCCGCGGCAGACGCCGCGGTGCGCGGATGATACCCCGTGCGGCCCGGATCCGACCCCGGACCCAGCGGTCAGCCGACCCGTTCGATCTCCCCCGGCCGCCGGCTCCTGTCGAACGAGGGCTCCAGCGGACCGTACAGCCGGAAGAAGCAGAACCAGGCCTTGCCCGGCACGGTCTGGATCCAGTCGCCCTCGTGGCCGGCGGGCGGCTCCGGGCCGAAGTGGACGTCCACGGAACCGTCGGCGTTGACGACGAGGTCGTCCTTCTGGCTGTTCACACTGGGGAACCGCTGGCCGGTCTGCAGCATCGACCGCGTCCGCGGGTCGTAGAGGAGCAGCGACCAGAAGTCCTTGGCCGGAGGATCCGGCGGCAGGTGCAGCCGGCAGGACCCCGCGCCGTCCAGGTACCGGCCCTCGCCGTCGCGGTCCGCCACTCATCCTCCCGCCCTCAGCGGCGGGCAGCAGCAGGCGAAGGACCCGGCCGGCGCCCGCGACGCCCGCCGGCCCTCGCCTACTCCTTCTTCTTCTGGAGCTTGGCGATGCCCCAGAACAGGACGCCCAGGCCGGCCAGGAAGGCTCCCGTGCCGATCGGGCCCGTCCAGTACAGGGCCAGCCAGAGATCCTCCATGACGCCCCCTCTCTCTCCCGGCCGGGCCGCCCGCGGAAGTGCCCTCAACACTCCGGGCGGCCCGCACCGCTCACAGGTTCTCCTTCAGCCAGGCGCGGTAGAAGCGGCTTCCCGGCGTGTCGGCAGACTCGAACAGCGCGCCGTGGCCGCCCTTCACCCACTGGAACGTCTTGGGCTCGGGTGCCGCGTCCACCAGCTTCTCGACCCGCGCCGGCGCGAACACCCCGTCGTCGGTGTCCTCCTTCGTGTACTGGAAGAGGAACGACGCGCCGCGGTTGTGCGCCAGGTAGTCGGCGGGGTCCTGGACCTCGCCGGTCAGCCCCTCCAGCCCCTTGTTGCTGCCGCCGGCATAGTCGAGCACGTAGGCCTTGACGCGCGGGTCGACGCCGGCGAGCAGGGCGCCGATCATCCCCGTCCCTGAGAAACCGACGTAGCCGATGCGCTCGCCGTCGAGCTTCGGCAGCGACTCGGCGAGGTCGAGCGCGCGCCGCATGTCGACGACCCAGCGCGCGCTGGCCTTGATGTAGCGCTCGGGGTCGGCCTCGATCCCGTCCAGGTCCAGATAGGGGTCGCGCACGTTGGGCGCGTCGACGGCCAGCACGGCGAGGCCTGAGCGGACCAGCGCCGGCACCTGGGTCTTGTAGATGAAGGCCATGGACCCGGGCGCGGCCATCACGACGACGGGGAACGGCCCCTCGCCTTTCGGCACGGCGAGACTGCCGGTCACGGTGCAGCCGGCGCTCGCGTACTCGATCATCCGGTTACGGTCGCCGCCCCAGCCGGCGGCGCCGACCTCGTTGAAGGCGAGCGGCTCGCTGCGGTCGTAGGCGAACATCTTCTTGAGCCGCGGGAACGCCGCGTCCGCCGCGGGGATGTCCACCACGAGCGTCGAGTTCGCACCCGCGTTCTGGCCCTGCAGGTCCTGCCACGAGGGCACGGTGCTGGAGGGCGACGGCGTCGCCACGGCCGCGCTCGCCGTCGCCTCCGGCGAGCCGGTCGCGGGCGCGCCCGAGCCGCCGCAGGCGACGAGGGTGAACGCGAGGAGCAGGACGGCGAGCGCGCCCGCAGCGCAGCACGCCGCACGCAGAGTGTGGGTTTCCCGAGCGCCCATCGCGGCCCCTTCCGCCAGGCAGGGAGGCCCCCGCGGCGCCCATCCCCCGTCGCCACCGCGCGCCCGACTTCACAGGAGCCCCGTACACCCCCGGTCTACCCGCAAGCCGGGGCCCGCGAAAGCGTTTGCACCGCGCGGGCGGCCGGTCCGGCAGCTTCGGGCCGGTGGCGCCGGCCGGCGCTCTTCAGTCGAGCGGCTCGAACTCCCCCGGCCGCCACGTCTGGTCGAACCACGGCTCGAGCGGGGCGTACAGCCTGAACATGGCGAACCAGCCCTTGCCGGGGATGCTCTGCACCCAGTTGGCCTCGCCCTGCGGCGGCGGCACCGGGCCGACGTACACGTCCACCGAGGTGTCGGCGTTCACCTCGAGGCCCGGCCGCTGGCTGCCGGCGGTGGGGAACCGCTGGCCGGTCTGCAGCATCGACCGCGTCTGCGGGTCGTACACGGTGAGCGACCAGAAGTCGTCCACCGGGATGGCCGGCGGCAGGTGCAGGCGGTAGGTCTTCGCGCCGTCGAGGTAGCGGCCGGCGGCATCGCGCTCGCAGACGA
>CAIXSE010000885.1 GCA_903921965.1 uncultured Thermoleophilia bacterium
CAGGCGCTCGCACTGCGCGTCGGTCAGGCGCGTGAAGAAGCTGCCGATGCCCAGGTCCTGGGCCGGGCTCGTCGAGTCGGTCGTCGCCGTCTGGCGCATGGTCCACCTCCGGTCGCGGGAGCGGTCGTCGTTGCGGTCACGTGGCGACTCTGCACAACACCGCTCAGGACGCAAGTCCGCGGCGCTGCTCTTCCGGCGCTCAGCTCCGTCCCGGGGGTCGCGCTCCGCTTCGGGCGCGCCGGCGCCGGCTCCGCTTCGCCCGGGCGAGCTCGCCGCGCCGGCGACGTCCGCCGTCAGCCGCGCCTGATCGCGGCGACGCACCAGTCCAGGACGGAGAAGAAGGCGCTGCGGCTCCCGGCGTCGTCCAGGAGGCGCAGGGGGAGGCCGGGGTAGCGGCTGAGGACCCCGGCCGGCAGGTCGAAGCGCGGGACCTCGTTGAAGCGGTCCAGGAGCTCCGCGAGCAGCGCCCTGTCGGCGAACGCCGGCGTCTTGGCGAGTGCCTGGAAGCGGATGCAGAAGAGCCCGTCGGTCCAGACGCTGACGACGCTGTGCTCGACGCCCGACCGGAGGATGCCGGCCATGAAGGAGCCGGCCTGCTTGCCGTGGCCCCAGTACAGGTGCGGGAGGGAGGCCCGGCCCCACTCGAGGAGCTGCCGGGCCGGGCCGGCCGCGTCCGGATTGTGCTCGGCGAGCGCGGCGAAGAACGACGCCTCGTCCCAGTCGCCGCGGTGCTGCACGGGGACCGACCGGCCGACGAAGGGGCCGAGCGCCCGCGCGAGGCCGTCGAGGTTGTCCGCCAGCCACGCGTACAGCTCCGGCCAGAGGTCGCGGCGCTCCAGGTCGGCCGGGCGCCGCGCCTCGACCTCGTGCATCCGCTCGCTCACCACGCGCCAGGCGAGCGGCCGCCCGAACGCCGCGTCGATCTCGTCGCGGTGGCCGGCGAGGAGGGCGTACACCGTCCTCGCCGTCAGGTCGTCGAGCGCGAACTGCGACCCGACCTCTCCGTCGCGGGTGCGGACCATCGAGAACAGCCGGCCGCAGTTGAGGCGCGCGTCGTGGTGCATCCAGGTCTCCTGCGACGCGCGCCCGCAGGTGACGCCGGAGCGCCCCGCCATGTACTCCCCGAACCCGCGCCAGAACTCGAGCCGCAACTGCGGGCCGCTGCTCTGTGCCACCGCGCACCTCCCCACGGGTCAACCGACTGCACCCTACCATCCGGGCCTGCGCGCCCGTGTCCGGCGGACCCGGCTCTGGTCGTCCGCCGATATGGGTACTACGGCACCGGCAGTTCGGACGCGGCGGCGGCCCCCGGGGAGCACCACGCGGGCTGGCCGCCGGTCACCCGGCGGCATCGACCGCACCGTCACTCCGGAGCGACCACTCCGGCGTAGGCAGGCGCGAAGAGCGCCGGCGCGCCGCCGGTGTGCAGGACGACGACGGTGTCGTCCGGCGCGACGGTGCCGGCGTCCACGAGGTCGGTCAGTGCGGCTACGGCCTTCGCTGTGTACACGGGGTCCAGCACGAGCCCGGCCGTGCGGAGCGCGGTCGCGATCGCCGCGGAAGCGGCATCCGACACCTGCCCGTAGCCGGGGCCCGCGCCGTCGACGAGCACGACGTCCTCCGGCGGGACGCCTCCCGCGCTCCCGAGCAGCGCGAGGCAGCCGCCGGCCAGGGACGTCACGCGCTCCCGCAGCGCACCCGCGCCCTTGGCGACGTCGACCCCGATCACGCGCGGGCCGCGGCCGGCCACGACACGGCCCGCGAGCAGACCCGCCTGGGTGCCGCCGGAACCGCTCGCCGTCACGAGCCAGTCGGCGGTCAGCCCGGCGGCGTCGAGCTGCGCGCAGAGCTCCAGGTAGGCCTCGGCGTAGCCGACCGCGCCGAGCGGCATCGACGCGCCCAGGGGGATCGGGTACGGCCGTCGTCCGCCGGCGCTGAGCTCCGCGGCGAGCTCTTCGGCCGCGCCGTCCAGCGCGGCCCAGTCGTCCTGCGCCACGAAGCGCAGGTGCGCGCCGGCCAGGCGGTCCAAAGTCAGGTTGCCGCCCCTCATCACGTCGGGGTCGCCGCCCAGCACGAGGTACGTCTCGAGTCCGGCGAGGCAGCCGCAGACCGCCGTCAGGCGGGCGTGGTTGGACTGCACGGCGCCGATCGTCAGCAGGCAGTCGGCCTCGCAGGCCAGCGCGTCCGCGAGCACGTACTGCAGTTTGCGGGCCTTGTTGCCGCCGAGCCCCGGCCCGGCCAGGTCGTCCCGCTTGACCAGCAGGGGACCGCGCAGGCCCAGCGCCCGGCCGAGCTCGCGTTTCGCTTCGAGCGGCGTGTCCAGGGCGCCCAGGCCGACCCGGGCGAGACCCCCGAGGCCTGCCGTGGTGCGGGGTCGCTCCCGTCGTGCCGTCATCGTCTCGCCGCCTTTCCGATGGGTCGTCGCGCCCGCCGCGCCGCGCCTCTTCTCCCGGGCAGGATGCCGATGGGCGGGCGGAGGAGTCAAGCGGACCGTGGCCGTCCCCGGGTCCTGCTTCGTGACTCGCGGCCGCGTTCCGTGGAGGATACGCACGGTGCATCGGGCGGAGGAGGAGCCGGTCCATGGACATGTGGAAGTTCTACGACATCACGCACGCCAGGCACGTCATCTGCAATCCCACGAACGAGGACAAGCTCGGGCGGCTGGTGGAGCTGCTCCAGCTTCCGGCAGGCGCACGCGTCGTCGACATCGCCTGCGGGAAAGGCGAGCTCCTGCTGCGCCTGGCGGAGGCCTGCGGCGTGCGCGGCGTCGGCGTCGACCTCTCGCCCTTCTTCATCGCCGAGGCCGAGCGGCGGCGCACGGCGCGCCTGCCGGACGCGCGGGTCGAGTTCGTCGAGCTGGACGGCGCCGCCTTCGAGCCCGACAGGCCGCACGGCTTCGCCGTGGCCTCGTGCCTCGGCGCGAGCTGGGTCTTCGGGGGGCACGAGGGGACGCTGGACGCGCTCGCCGCCATGGTCGAGCCTGGCGGCTGGGTGATCGCCGGCGAGCCCTACTGGCTGCGGGAGCCGCCGGAGGAGTACCTGCAGGCGTCCGGGCTGACGAGGGACGCCTTCGGAAGCCACGCCGGGAACGCCGAAGCGGGGGAGCGGCGCGGCCTCGAACTGGTGCACACGCTCGTGAGCAGCAGGGACGACTGGGACCGCTACGAGGGCCTGCAGTGGTACGCGACGAGCGAGTACGTCCGCGCCCACCCCGACGACCCCGACCTGCCCGGGCTGCTCGAGCGCGTGGCGCGGGAGAAGGCGGCCTACCTGAGGTGGGGCCGGGACACGCTGGGCTGGGCCATCTACGTGTTCAGAGGGCCGTGAGGCCGGCCCCCGGGGCCGGCCTCACGGCGCTTCTTGTCCCGGCCTCGGCCGAGTCGGTCGGGTGCGTCGCCGGGCTCCGGCATCGCCGGCCGGCACCCGGGTCTACCCGACCAGCTCGATCTCCCCGGGCTGCCAGCTCTTGTCGAACCACGGCTCCAGCGGGCCGTACATCCTCAGGATCGCGAACCAGCCTTTGCCGGGCACCGTCTCGATCCAGTTCGCTTCCTTGCCCTCCGGCGCCGTGGGGCCGAAGCAGATGTCCACCGACCCGTCGGCGTTCGTGAGCAGCGCGTCCCGCTTGCTGTCCTTGCTGGGGAACGGCTGCCCGGTCTGCAGCATCGAGCGCGTCTGTGAGTCGTTGAGGACGACCGACCAGAAGTCCTGGGCGGGTGCGTCCGCGGGGATCCGCAGCGTGTACGACTTGGCGCCGTCGAGGTAATCGCCGTTGCTGTCGACCGCGGCGTAGGCGTACTGCGAGCCCTTGCCGACCATCTTCATGGCCATCGCCGGCGTGTTCACCGTGGCCGCGTAGAAGAAGAGCGTGCGGGCGTCCAGGTTGCGGCCGCCGAGGCCACCGTCCACGAGCCACTCGTAGCTGCCGCCGACGAACGGCGTCGCCCATGCTGAACCGGGATAGAGGTACACGCCGTCCAGGCGGGGGCGGAAGACGATCGCGCGCGCCGTCGCGTTGGCGATCGCCACCGCCTCGCTCAGGATCTTCTCCATGCGCGCATCGGGGGCGAACGGC
>CAIXSE010000886.1 GCA_903921965.1 uncultured Thermoleophilia bacterium
AAATACAACCAAGCGTGAGCGTCGGAGAGGTGAGTGCATCCCGTGGACCAGCAGAGACGGCAGCCGCTGCACGCCAGGCTCCAGGCCGCCGAAGTCCCGGAGTCCCTGACGGCGGAGTGCGCCGAGATCGAACGCTGTCTGCTGGTGCTCGCCCGCTTCACCGGCGGACGCAGACACCACGCGACGACCCTGGACACCTCCGGCGCGGGGCGCCTCGAATCGGCGAGCGAGCGGAAGAAGCGTCGCGCGCAGGCACGAGAGCGCTGGATCGCGGAGCCTCCGCCTGCGTGGTGGTCTCCCGACCGGATCGCCTACGCCGCGCCACTGGGGATGCACCCCGCCCGGCAGGTGGACGCGGGCCTGTATCCGGTGCTCGCCGTGATCGAGGACTTCAATCGGGCACGCCCGGTCGATATCGCGCGGGCGTTGACGCTCGACCGCAGCACCGTGGCCCGACACATCGACACCCTTGAGCAGAGGGGGCTCGTCTTCAGAGAGCGTGGCGGCACCCCGGGGCATCTGCGGTCGCGTGTCGGGCTCACGGCCGCCGGGTTCTCGGCCATGAAGACGCTGCGGGATGCGCGCGTCAGCCGGCTCGCCGACGCGCTCGGCGGTGAACCGCGCCTCGAACGCAGGCTCATGGTGCTATGCCTTCGCCGGCTCGCCGGGGCGCTCCACGCGGAGGCCGCTCACCGGTCGCTGCCCCTGCCGCTGCTCGAGCCGAACGCTCGCGACTGCGGCCTGCAAACACGAGCGCTGCACGCCGCTGCCGGACGGCTCGGGAAAAAGCGCCGCGGCATGTAGGCGCGGCGGCGCGGGGGCCTGCGGGGGGCGGCGCGGGGGCGTGAGGAACGTGCCGGGGCGGCGCGGAAGGATTCTGCGGGAACGCGCGGCCGGGTCTCAGCGGGCGTTCATGTGCCGGGGCCAGACTGTGGCCATGAGAACCGTGACGACAGCGCCCCCCCTCAGCGCCGCCCAGGCTGGTGCTGCCACAGCCGCTCCGGCGGTCGTCATGCCCCTCACCTCCGCGCAGGCGGCTCTCTCCCCTCAGCCGCCGGCGGCTGCCCACGGCGCGGCGCGCGATGCCCGGGACCTCCCTCGCGCGCCGCGCCGGCCCTGGCTCGAGATCGTCGTCCCGGTCTACAACGAGGAGGCCGGCCTGGAGCAGAGCGTCCGGCGCCTGCGCGCCTTCCTCGACGCGGAGCTCCCCTTCCCCGCCATCGTCACGATCGCCGACAACGCGAGCGCGGACGGCACCTGGGACGTCGCCCGGCGCCTTGAGCGCGGTCTGCCGGGCGTACGCGCCTTCCACCTCGACGAGAAGGGCCGCGGGCGCGCCCTGCGCACCGTGTGGACGCGGAGCGAGGCCGACGTCGTCGCCTACATGGACGTGGACCTGGCCACCGACTTGCGGGCGCTGCTCCCACTGGTGGCTCCCCTGTTCTCCGGCCACAGCGACGTGGCCATCGGGAGCCGTCTGGCGCACAGCGCCAACGTGGAGCGCGGCCCCAGGCGCGAGCTCATCTCGCGCTGCTACAACCTCATCCTGAAGGTCGCGCTGCGCAACCGCTTCAGCGACGCGCAGTGCGGCTTCAAGGCCGTCACGCGGCAGGTCGCGCAGAGCGTCGTCACCCAGGTCGTTGACGACCAGTGGTTCTTCGACACCGAGCTCCTCGTGCTGGCCGAGCGCAACCGGCTGCGCATCCACGAGGTGCCGGTGGACTGGACGGACGACCCCGACTCGCGCGTGGACATCGTGCGCACCGCGCTCGACGACCTGAAGGGCACGTGGCGGATGGTCCGCGCGCGCTGGTCGGGCCGCGACCAGCTGCCGCTGCCCGCCGGCCTCGGGCGCCGTCCGGCGGGTCCGCGCCTGCGCGAGCGGCTGCGCGGCTTCGTGCGCGGTCACCGGCGCTTCCTCACGTTCGCCGCGATCGGCCTCGTGAACACCGCCGTCACCTTCGCGGTGTTCAATCTGTGCACGGCGGCGGGCCTGCCGGCGGCCGCCGCCAACGCCCTCGGCTGGACCGCCGGTTTCGCGAACTCCTTCCTCATGAACAGGACCTGGACGTTCGCCGACCGGCGCGACCTCTCCACCCACCGCACGCTGGCCCGCTTCGCCGCGACCAACGCCGTGGCCTTCGCCGTGAGCGAAGCCGTGGTGCTGGCCGGCGCCGCGCTGCTGTCCGCCGGCTCCGGCGGCGCGGCCCACACTCTGGCGCTCAACGCCGTCGAGCTGGTGGCGGTCGCCACCTCCCTGTGCGTGAACTACGTGCTCGCGCTGCGGTGGGCGTTCCGCGCCCGCGGCGTCTGAGCCCCTCGCCGCGGCGGCCGTCCCGTCCCGCCGCCTCGGAGTCCCAGCCTCCTCCCAGCGTGCGGCCGGTCCCGCCTCGTGGCCTCGGCGCTGGTCGGCCTCGCGGTCACCAGGTACGTGTTGCGCGAGGAGCCTATCGCCTCGGCCGACCACGAGACCCTCGCGGCCCGGATGGGCCCGTCTGTGGACTGCTACCTGTGCGGCGCGCTCGGCGCGCGAGTGCCGCCTCCCCGTCGCGCCGGGGCGTCAGTCTCCGTCGCGGGGGGAGCGAGCCGGCTGCAGGACCTCGGCCGGCTCCTGCGGCGGCGTCTCCGGCAGCTCGACCGCCGGCGCGCGGACGCCGGGCGCGGGCGCACCGGGCCCTCCGCCCGAGGCCGGCGTCTTCCCGCCGGCGGATGCCGCGGTGACGGCTGCGCCCGCCGCGGCCGGCGTCGCGCTCACCACCCCGGCTCCGGCCGGGGTCCTCGGCACGACGTTGATGATCGCCTCGCACGGCAGGTGCTCGAGCACGTACTCGATAGTCCTGCCGAACACCTTGTCGCCCACGCGGCGCTTGCTCTGCGAGCCGAGCACGATGACCTCGGAGCGGCGCGCGATGGCCTCTTCGACGATCGCGCGCCCCGCCGACCGCGCCGTGACGACCGCCGGCGTCAGCGTGACCCCGAACGTCTCCGCCACGTGCGCCGCCTCCCGCAGCACCTCGTCCGCCACGGCGTGCTCGTGCAACAGCCGCGCGTCGATGGGCAGGTTGAGCGGCACCTCGATCACGTACAGGCCG
>CAIXSE010000887.1 GCA_903921965.1 uncultured Thermoleophilia bacterium
CTGCTGGGCGTCGGCCGCGTGCTCATCGTGGACATGGACGAGATCGAGCACACCAACCTTTCCAGATCCGTGCTGTACCGCGCGCACGACGTCGGCAGGTCCAAGGCCGAGGTGGCGGCGGAGCGGGCCTCTGAGATGAACCCCGACGTCCTGGCGCAGGCCGCCGTGAGCAACGTCATCGATGACATCGGGCTCGGCGTCTTTCGCAGGATGGACGTTGTGCTGGGCGGGCTGGACAACCGCGAGGCGCGCCTCAGCATCAACCAGTCGTGCTACCGGGTCGGAGTGCCCTGGATCGACGGCGCGATAGAGGTGCTCAATGGCATCGCCCGGGTGTTCGTGCCGCCGGAGGGCGTCTGTTACGAGTGCACCATGACGGACGTCGACTGGGAACTCATCAACCGTCGCAAGTCATGCGCGATGCTCACGCACGAGCAGCTGGCCGAAGGCAAGGTGCCGACGACCCCCACCTCGTCAGCGATCATCGCGGGCATCCAGGTGCAGGAGATGCTGAAGCTGCTGCATGCCGACAGGGAACTCCCGACGCTGTCGGGCAGGGGCTACATCTTCAACGGCGTGACGCACGACTCGTACGTGGTGGAGTACCAGCGCAAGCACGACTGTATGAGTCATGACATCTATGGCGACATCGAGGAGATGCCCTGGTCGTCCCGCATGATGACGCTCGCGGAGTTGCTCTCCCGTGTGCGCGAGCGCTCCTGGCCGGACGCCGTCATCGACCTGGACAGGGACATCGCCACGACCGCGACCTGTGCGTGTGGCGAGACGCGCGATCTCTTCCTGCCCGTCCACAAGATGACGCGCAGTGCGCTCGATTGTGTCAAGTGCGGGCAGACGATGCGGTTCGAGATGACCCACACCGTCGACGGCACAGAGGGCTACCTCGAGCGGACGCCGTTTGAGGTCGGGTTGCCGCTCCTTCACATCATCGGGGCGCGATCCGGCCTGAGCATCAAGTACTTCGAGTTCACTGGGGATGCCGACGAGGTCTTGCGGGGCCTCGAGTTGGGGGGACGTTCGTGAATGCGCGGATGCGAAGAATGGCGGCAGACTACGATCAGATAAAGAAGGACTTCGCAGGGCATGCGTACATCGTCGTTAGGCCGAACAACGACGAACTTCCCGAGAAGTACGACATCACCTACTTCGTGAATGGCATCTACCTCCTCCCCGACGGACGTGTCGAGAGGCTGGGTCGTCACGAGGTCCAGATCACACTCCACGCGGAGTATCCGAGGTACAAGCCGATCTGCACGATCTCCACCCCGATCTGGCACCCCAATTTCAGGGACGGGCAGATCTGCATCGGTGACATCTGGGGCGCGGGAGAATCGCTCAGCGAGATCATCATCAACATCGGCGATATGATCCAGTACAAGTCGTGGAACTCCTCGAGCCCCCTCTCGGCCGACGCGGCGGAGTGGGCCATGAAGAACAAGCACCTCTTCCCCGTCGGCTCGCTGGAGCTCCGTCAGGGCGACTTCACCAGCGCGGTGGACGCGGTCCGGATCGACCTGATCGGTGCCGACGAGCCGCCCGGTGAGCCGGTCGTCCCGGCGCCCCCGGCGCCGCCACCGCAGGCGCCTCCCATTGATGCGACCGACGCGACCGCCGTGACGACGGTCTCCCCGACAGGCAGAGCAAACGACTTCGACATCACCGCCCTCGATCTCGCCGGCATCACGTTCGTGCCGACCGCTGAGCGGATGCAGACGATGCAGCCGGGCCAGTTGGTCCAGGGGTCGAAGGTGAACTTCAGGACTGTCGCCGTGAAGGGACTCCTGTGGGGGTTCATCGGCGGCCTCGTTGGCTGGGTGCTCCAGGAGATCATGAGCCCCGAGCCTCTCACCATCCTTCAGATGATGGGTGTCACCCTGGAGAGCGCCACGCTCGCCGATGTCGACTCGGCGGTGCGTGTTTCGACCGGCATCTTCGCGGCTCTCGTCGCGATCGGCATAGGTGGGTTGCTGGGGGTGGGCGAAGGCGTGTACTACGGGTCGAAGAACAACGCCTTGAAGTACTTGGGCATAGGCGCCGGCGTTGCGGCTGCTGCCGGCTTCGTGAGCGGCTACCTCGCCCAGATTCTCTACTCAGCCATGACCACAGACACCACCTCCATCGCTGCCGACGCGTTCATCAGAGGGCTCGCGTGGGCCATCGCGGGCGCGGGTATCGGCCTGGGAGTCGGACTCATCAAGCCTCAGAAGAAGCGCATCCTCTTCTGCGTATTGGGCGGTCTGGGTGGCGGTTTCCTCGGCGGGTTGATGTTCGACTACGTCGCGCAAGCTCTTTCGACCGGCGAGGATGACACCGGTGTTGCAGCTCGGGCGGTCGCCATCATGGTGATGGGCCTCCTCATCGGCCTCGGCATCGGCCTGCTGGAGCAGTTCGCCAAGTCGGCCTGGCTCAAGGTCGTCAGAGGCGAGTTCGAGGGCAAGGAGTACCTCGTGTTCGCCGGGACCACGAGCATCGGCAACAACGCCAAGAACACCATC